>NZ_JBHYHC010000015.1:10763-112547 GCF_042738955.1 Umezawaea sp. NPDC059074 | reverse complement strand
GTGGTGGGTAGTAGACCCGGCACCACCACGGCGAGCAGCGCCGCCCCGATCACGCAGAAACCCAACCACCGGCGATGTCGCATGACCGCAGCTACCCGCTGGTCCGGCCCTGAAACCTTTTCCGCTCCAAGTGGTGGTATATGCCGGATTAGTCCTGAATGGACCGGCCTACGGGTGCAGGAGGACCTTCGTCCAGCCGTCCTCGCGGTTGTCGAAGTGCTCGTAGGCCTCGGCGGCCTGGTCGAGGTTCAGCTCGTGGGACACGATGAGGCCGGGGTTGAGCTTGTCGCGGTGGATGAGGTTGCGCAGCTGCCGGTTGTACTGCTTGACGTTGGCCTGGCCGGTGCCCATCGACTGGCCCTTGAAGAAGAACGTGCCGAAGTCGAAGGCGAACCGGCCCTCCTTGGCCTCCTCGTCCGGGGCGCCGGGGTCCTGTGGGACGAAGACGCCGACGACACCGATGCGACCGGTGGGGCGGACGGCCTGGATCAGGCTGTTGATGGTCAGACCGGGCTTCTCGACGCCCTGGTGGTCGTGCGCCTGGTAGCCGACGGCTTCGACGCCGCGATCGGCTCCCTCGCCCCGCGTGGCGTCGAGGATCTGCTGCACGGCGTCACCGGCGCTGTCGTCGACGGGCGTGGCGTCCACGGCCTCGGCGAGCTTGAGCCGGTCGGGCTGGTGGTCCACGACGAACACCTGGTCCGCGCCGCGCAGGCGAGCCGACATGGCGGCCATGAGACCGACCGGGCCCGCGCCCCAGACCACGACCGAGTCGCCGATGCCGACCTGGGCGAGTTCGGTGCCGTGGTAACCCGTGGGGAGGATGTCGGACAACATGACGTAGTCCTTCTCCTTCTCCCGCGCGTCATCGGGCAGGACCAGCGCGTTCCAGTCTGCGTAGGGCACGCGCAGCAGTTCGGCCTGCCCGCCGCTGTAGGGGCCCATCGAGGCGTAGCCGTAGGCCGCGCCCGCGTTGCCGGGGTTGGCGGTGAGGCAGAACCCGGTGAGCCCGGACTCGCAGTTCTTGCAGAACCCGCAGCCGATGTTGAACGGCAGGCAGACCATGTCGCCGACCTTCACGCGGTCGACACCGGGCCCGACCTCGACGACCTCGCCCATGTTCTCGTGACCCAGGACCTTGCCCTGCTCGACGTCGGTACGGCCCTCGTACATGTGCAGGTCGCTGCCGCAGATGTTGGTGGTCGTGATCCGGACGAGCGCGTCGGTGGGGCGCTCGACCCTCGCGTCCGGGACCTCGTCGACGGAAACGTTCTTCGGGCCGTGGTAGACAAGCGCGCGCATGGGGAACTCCTCGATTGATCGTGCGATCCGAGTTGTTTTCGCTGGTGCTCGCGTCGTGGTGGCGCGGCACGGATCCCGGTCATCTCATCTCGGGGGCATACCCGGTTCGCCCGCGTTCATGTCCCCGGCGACGAAGCAATCGCCGTGACGCGAAGGCAGGTCGTTGTCATGAGCGGTAGTCGCATTCGGATGAACGGAGGCAGAGCCGGGCGTACTGCTCGACACTGACCCCGACCAGGCCGGTGTGAACTCGTCCGAACGGGGTAGCCGCCGGTATGACCACTTCAACGCCTTCGCTGAAAGCCCTCGCACTCGTGTGCACGCTCTCGCCGTCCCCGGCGGAGTCCAGCAGCCAGCTCATCGCCGACCAGGTGCTCGGCGCGCTGGCTGAGCACGGGGTAACGGGGGAGAGCGTCCGGTTGGTCGACCACGACGTGAAGCCCGGCGTCCTCACCGACATGGGGACCGGGGACGCGTGGCCGTCCATTCGGGAACGGATGCTCGCGGCCGACATCCTGCTGGTGTCCACGCCGACGTGGATGGGGCAGCACAGCAGCGTGGCGCAGCGGGCGATGGAACGCCTGGACGGAGAACTGTCCGAAGAGGACGACGAAGGACGTCTGCTGACCTACGGCAAGGTCGGTGTCGTGGCCGTGGTCGGCAACGAGGACGGCGCGCACAAGATCAGCGCGGACCTGTTCCAGTGCCTCAACGACGTCGGCTTCACGATCCCGGCGGCCGGCATCACGTACTGGAACGGCGAAGCCATGCAGGGCAAGGACTACAAGGACCTGAACGAGACCCCGAAGGCCACCGCGGGCACCACGAAGACCCTCGCCGCGAACGCCGCCCACCTGGCGCGGCTGCTCAAGTCCGCGCAGTACCCGCCGAGCTGAGCGCGACGTGCCCCATGCCGAAGTGTCGAGTGTTTCCACGCCTGGAGGACAGATGACCGAGGTCACCGCGCACCACGGAATGTTCAAGGACACCAAGCTCCACGTGGACGACACCGGCGGGCCAGGACGACCCGTGGTCCTGATCCACGGCTGGCCGCTGTCGGGTGAGTCCTGGAAGTACCAGGTGCCCGTGCTGGCGAGCGCGGGTTACCGCGTCGTCACCTACGACCGGCGCGGGTTCGGGCGCAGCGACAAGCCGCTGACGGGCTACACCTACGACACCCTCGCCGGGGACCTGCACACCCTGCTCGACGAGTTGGACCTGCGCGACGTGACCCTGGTCGGCTTCTCCATGGGCGGCGGTGAGGTGGCCCGCTATGTCGGGAAGTACGGACCCGATCGGCTGCACAGCGTCGTTTTCGCCTCTGCCGTGCCGCCGTACCTGCTCCGGTCCGATGACAACCCCGACGGTCCGTTGACCAAGAAGCAAGCGGCGGGGATGGCGGCCTCGCTGACGAAGGACAAGGACGCGTTCTACGACCAGTTCGTCACGGAGTTCTTCTCCGCCAACGGTGAGCTGAAGGTGAAAGAAGCGCAGCGCCGGGAAGCTCTCGCTCTGTGCGACCAGGCGAGCAAGGAAGCGGCGCTGGCCTGCATGGCCGCCTTCGGCGCCACCGACTTCCGCGACGACCTGGCCAAGGTGACCGTGCCCGCGCTGGTGGTGCACGGCGACAGCGACGCCACCGTGCCGTTCGAGGGATCCGGCGCCCGTACCCACGCCGCCGTGACGGGTAGCGAGTCGCACGTGATCGCGGGCGCGCCGCACGGCGTCACCGTGAGCCACACCGACGAGTGGAACCGGGTGCTGCTGGACTTCCTGGCGAAGTAGTCGTCGCTCGAACCGATGAGGTGCTCGCGCCGAACATCCAGGAGAAGGGGATCTCGACGCGAGTGGGCATCGGGAGTGGTCCACCGCCGTGCGCTTCCGCGGTTGCGAACGCCTCCCGGTGCTGTGATCGTGGATCACAGCGAGTCCGTTGCGGCGGTGCGCCCCTGTTCGGTTCGTGGTGCCGCCCCAGACCCCGGTGGCCTGTGCAGGACCAAGTGGTCTGGAGGCACGTGATGACGCGCGTCAGAGCCCAATCCATTGGACGGCGGTCCGACCCGAGTTCCTGGGGAGTGGAGTACCCGCGTCTGCGGGTGGACAACGTCCCGCGCGCGATGGACTTCTACCTCGCGGTGGGGTGCGAGGTGCACCTGGTGGCGGATGGGTGGGTGCAATTCCGCCAAGCGGAGACCCGATTCGTTCTCGTCCAGGGCTGTGACGACCGGGATCACGTCTCCGAGTTGCTCGACCTGACCAGCCCGGATCTGCTCGGGTTACGCGGAAGAGTGTTGGCATTGGGGATCGAGGCGGGTCCGATCGTGTGTTCTCCCAGCGCTCCCGACGGTCGGATCCAACTCCAAGATCCTGATCTGCACACGGTGATGATCACCTGCGTGACGCTCGCGTCGGCTGTGGAGATGACACCACCGGTCCAGCGCGGACCAAGAGACTTCACCGGGTACCGATGAACTCGGCGCAGGGATTCCCATCGGACGACACCGCGCGCCTCCTGGTCGCCGCCGGGAGAGGGGACGTGCACGCGTTCGGGCAGTTCTACGACCGTGTCGTGGGCACGATCGTGGAGTGTGTTCACGCGGTGGTGGGTGATCCGGTTCGTGCGGAGAAGATCGCCCACGAGGTCCTCGTCGAGGTGTGGGCAACTGCGGGGAGCTACTCGCCCGACCGCGGCGACGCCGTTTCCTGGACGGTGCGGCTCGCACAACGACGGGCGACCGAGCAGGTCGCTTCCGCGCCGGAGGTCGAGTACGCGGACACAGCGCCGGTGCGCCAAGACCGTGGTCGTGTCGCCGATGGGTTGACGCGGCTGACCCGGTCGCAGCGCGAGGTGTTCCTGCGGGTTCACCGTCAAGGGCAGACCTACCGCGAGGTCGGCAAGGCCATGGGCGTCTCCGTGGTCGCGGTGAGAGCACTGGCTCGTGACGCCGTGGCCCTGCTGCGGGACGTTCTCGCCTGAACAGGGCTGGCGACGGGATGGCGCTCACCGCGGCTTGTCGACCTGACGGAATTCGCACACCACACCGTGGTCCCGCAGGAAGGCCAGCCACCTGAGCGCGGAGTCGGCGTCATCGGCCGCGCAGTGCAGCCCCGGCGTCGTCGTGCGGGTGAGGATGTCGAGCACGCCGCACGCCAGCGTGACCGAGACGGTGCGGGCCATCGCCGTGTCCGTCCGGTCGCCGATGGTGTCCAGGAGGTACTCGCCCGACCACCGGACCTCGCCCTCGGCGACGACCTCCAGCGCGACGGACAGGATCACCCGGTCGAGGTCGTTCTCGGTCATCGGGTGCGCGCGGGCGAGGTCGGCTGCCACGACGTCGAGTCGGGAATCGTCGCTCGGCACGGGAAAGACGTCCGTCCACGCTTCGCGCCAGCCGTCGAGCCGCACGGTGCCGCGGACGAACGTGTCGAGCGGCCAGCGCATCCGGTAGCGCTCGATGAACGGGACGCTGTCGCGGTTGGGGTAGATCTCGAACTTCTCGCCGTCGATCGAGTGGGCGCGGGTCGCTTCCACGGGTGGTCGACGGTGATCGTCTGGTCGTGGTCGACGTACCGGGCGGGGTGCGCAGGGCGGTGAGGACGCTGCGGGGCGCCCAGCTGAAGCGGTAGCGGAAGTTGTTGGGAACGGCCGGAAGGCCGCCGCAGTAGGACGTGAACGCGGCGGTGCCCGTGACGTCACCGGCCTCGGCGACGAGGCGATGGGCGAGCAGGTGGTCGATGCCGGGGTCCAAGCCCGCCTCGGTGAGGATCGCCAAGCCCCGTTCCGCCGCGATCGGCGCGAGCGCGGCGATGTCGTCGGACAGGTAGCTGCTGCACGCGAAGTGCGCCGACCGGTCGAGGCACAGCCGCACCAGCGCCAGGTGCTCGGTGGCGGGCAGCATCGACACGACCACGTCACCGGGACGCAGGGCATCGGACGGCGCGTCGTGGTCGAACGCTCGTGGCGTGGCCAGGTTCGTCGCGCCGACCTTCGCCAGGCACCGTTCGGCACGGTCGGTGGTGCGGGCCCACAGCACGACGTCGTGGTCCGCCGCGAGGAGGCGGAGTCCGCTGCCGGTGGACAGGCCTGCGCCGATTCAGTGGACGCGGCCGGTGGGGGCACGAGATCAGTCATCGGGTAGCTCCTCGGTGGTCTTGGTCGCGAACAGGTCGGCGCAGCGCCGCCATGGCGCGGTGGCGTCGAGGAGGCCCCGGAGGTGGGGCAGCAGGTCGGCGGAGACCGCGGTGCTGGATTCGAGCGGCACGAGCGAGGGCAGGTTGTCGATCAGGTCCCAGCGTGTCGGGTCGAGGCCCGCGGCGTGGAGCGCGCGCTCGGCGCCGTGTCCGCACCGGCCGAGGGCGCCGATGACGATCGCGCGGCACGGCTCGCCTCCCGCCAGCAGCCGGTTCACCGTGGCCACCGACATCGGTTCCGGCCAATGCCACCGATGAAACCGAGCACCATGTGGACTCTTGACGTGCTGCAAGCGCGTCATCCGCTCCGATTCCCTCGGTGTCTGACCACAACGACCCGGCCCGGTCCACCGAGCACGCGGACGGCTCGACACGCTGGTGGACGCCGTCACCGGACTGCTGGTCCTGCCGGTCCCCGGTGATCCGAGCGCTCCTCGTCCGGTCATCGGGAGCAGTCCGGAGCAGTGATCGTGAGCGAGCCGCCACGGCCGGGTGAGTGTTCCACCGACTCGTTCGTGTGATCGACTTTCGTGGAGTCCGGCCGCACGTGGCGCGCTGTGGTGCGGTGGCTGTGTCGGGCACAGCCACCGCACCGGTCAGCCTTCGAAGCGGCCTTGCTTGATCCCGGTGAGGAACGTCCGCAGGGCGACCCGGTTGATCTTCAACACCGGCCCGCGTTCGTTCTTCGAGTCACGGACTGCGTCGAGGTCACCAGCGATCTCGACACAATCGGTGTTGGCGCTGCTCCGACTCGACTTGCGCCATCTGGTCATGCTGATCTCCTGATCCGTTCGGCCTCCCGCGCGATCAACGCGGCGGTCTGTTCCGCGTCGATCGCCACCTTCAGCGTCCTGTCCACGGCCTCCACGTAGGCCGCGATGTCATCATCGTCGTTCAGGAACAGCGCGGATCGTCGGTTTTCCAAGTGCACCAACGACGTGGTGCTGTTGCCGAGGAGAAGGAAAGGTCCTTCGAGAGCTGGATGCCAGCCTGCGTCCTCGGGAATTACGCGCACGGTGATGTTCGGCAACTGAGCCATCTTGGCCAAGTGGTCGAGTTGCTCTGCGAGCACCCGAGGCCCACCGATCGGTCGCCGCAGGACACCTTCGCCGACGAGGGCGAGTAGAACCGTGGGCTGGGTGCGCACCAGGATGTCGCGGCGACCCATTCGCACGGCGACACGCGTTTCCACCTCGTCATCAGGAACACCTGCGGCTCGCATGACCGCACGGGCGTACCCGCTGCTCTGCAACAAACCGGGCATGAGCAGGGGAGCGACGCTCGTGATGTGCGTGGCCATCTGCTCGAAGTCCAGCAGGGCGGCGAGTTGGGCCTGCTGCTCAGGCAACGTCACAGCCAGCCAAGCGTTGCCGCCGGTGTCACTCGCCAGCGAGAGGATCTCCTCGGTCTCGGCTTCGGTGGCACCGAGAACCTCAAGAATCCCTACGAGTTCGTCCGGACTTGGCGGTGACTCGCCGCTCTCGATCCTCGACATCGTGCTGTTGGCGATCCCCAACTTCTTTGCTGCGCCGCGCTGGGACAGGCCACCGCTGTCGCGAACCGAGCGGATCTTGGCTCCCAGGGCCATGGCTTTGGGAGTGATGTTGCGGACCATGCCCGTCAGCATAGGGAGGCTCCTTGAACTGCGATGTGTCGCCCGATCAGGGCATTGACCAAGTGTTGCGGAACAGTCAGTCTAGTTCCGCAACACTTGGAACACCCTAACGGCGAAGACCGGAAGAGCGCGACTCATGGTTGGTCGTGTCGGGCTCGTCGAACTGCTACCGGCCCCCGATGGGCCGGATGTCGGCGGCGGGCAGCACTGGTGCGCGCGAGGTCTGCGCAGCGCCCGGTGCACCCGTCGCCCCCGAGGTGCGGGCTGTCGGCCCGCGCTCCCGGTCCCGCATCGCGCCCCCGTGCGGACCGGGCACGGGTGGGGTCGCCCGCTTCCCCCGACAGGCGACCCCACCCGTGTCGGTAAACGCGTCAACCAACCACGAGGACACCCCATGAACCACAGCGCACTCCACGGGACGACGTGATGGCGCACCGAGAATTCCGCTGGCTGCCCCACGACGGTGGACGGCACGCGATACCGGCGAGCCTGGTGGTCGGCGACGTGGCCAAGACCCTGTGCGGGCGCGAACTGGCCGTCCCGCACGATCCGCCGACGAAAAGCGAGTGGTGCTGGCCCACCTGCCTGGCGTGCGACGCGTCGTGGCGGGAACGGGAAGGCATCCTCCCGTTCCCCCGCCCGGCCACGAGCCATCGCGTTGTCGCGAAACGGGCGGTGGCGCGGCGATGAGCGGGACCGACGACGCGCTGGTGTTCCGCGCCGTGCGCGAGAAGGTGCTCGACCAGTTCACCGACCTGGTCGACATCGCGCTCAACGGCGACCGGGACGCCGCCGCCGAGATCGCCCGCAAACACCTTCCCCGACTGCTCGCCGGACTGCGTGCCCTGCTGGCCGACCACGTGCCCGACGCCGACGGGCGCTGCGTCGCCTGCGCTTCCCGACGACGACGCGGCCCTCGGCTGTGCCGCCAGTTCACCGAGTTCCAGCTGGCGATCGTCACCTACGACGAACGGCCGCTTCGCCCCGCCAGGCATCGCCGGTGGCGTAAGCGAAACCCCTGACTCCCACTCCCCGGCAGTCCACAGTGGATCCTGCCGGACCGGATTCGACTACCGAAGGTTGACCTGGTGATAACCGACGACGCAAACCCCCGCCGCGCTACCCTCCACATGCGTGAGATCGGTCAGGAGATCCGACTCGCCCGACAACGGTCGAACATCAAGGCGACGCGGGCCTGTGAGGAGTTCGGCTGGTCCGCGTCGAAGCTCAGCAAGATCGAGAAAGGCTTTCGACGCCCGAGCAGTTGGGACGTGGCGCGGCTCCTGGGCCTGTGCAGCGTGGGGCCCGAGACCGAGGGCACGCTGCGCGCCCTGGTCGAGGAGTTCGACGCCGGGTACTTCGTGCGACGTCACGGCAACCGGTTGCCCGAAGCGTTGACCGTCGTGGCGATGCACGAAGCGATGGCCACCGCGGTCACGACGTACGCACCTGTGGTGGTGCCGAGCCTCGCGCAGAGCGCCGACTACGCACGCGCGCTGCTGAACGATGAGCTGGAGGCAGGCGCTGACGTGGACGCCGCGGTCGAGTCGAGGATGGCGAGACGAAACCGCCTCCTCTACGGGGTGACGGCTCCCTGCGTCGTGGTGTACCTCGGAGAGATGGCGTTGTCCGGGGTCGTCGGTAGCGCTGCCGTCATGCACGACCAGCTCACCGCGTTGGCGATGATGGTGAGCAGAGGCGTGATCACGCTCAGGATCATCCCCCGCAGCGCCAGTCTCAGCAGGCTCGGTCAAGGCGGCTCGCAGCTCGAGTTCCGCAGGTTCCCGTCGGTCGTCTACGCCGAGATCGACTGCTTGACCGTGGTCTACGACGACGTCGACTTGGTGAATCGATGGCGCACCAAGGAAAGCAGGCTCGACGAGGTGGCGCTCACCGCGTCGGATTCGCTTGATCTCCTGCTGTACTGGGTCGACCACTACGGCCGCCTGTCCACGTCCGTGGCACCGCCCGCACCTGCCGCGGCCGGTAGCGATGATGCCCGGTCATAACGATCACCTGAACGAATGACACCTCGTGCGTGTTCGGTGGTCGGAATAGCGGACCACCACTCACTCGAACGAGTCGATAATGATCACCATGCGACGGGCGGACACGGCTCGGGGACAGGGCGGTTGACTGCAACGTGAACGGCGACGCGAAGAACCAAGTGCGGTTGAGCGGCGCGTCGTCGGCGGCGACCAGGCTCGTGCGGCGCTGTCCGCCCTGCCTCCCGAGCACGCGGCTGGTAGCGGAGTGCTCCACTGGTGGCGAACGAGCCGGACGTTGGAGTCCGAAGCCGGTTCTCCTGCTTCAACACGTTTTCCCCGTGGCAGAAGCACTCACGGACGCCGAGCTGGACTTCCTGCGGTCGGTTCTCGACCTGGCGCGTGCCGGTGACACCGCCGGGCCGGCCGAGGCCGTGGACGCGGGCGTGCCCGTCAACCTCGCCAGTGGCGCCGGGGACTCGCTGGTGATCCTCGCGACCTACCACGACCACCCCGAGACCGTTCGCGCGCTGCTCGCGGCAGGCGTGGACCCGGCGCTCGGTGGTCGTTCAGCGCTCGACATCGCGCGTTCTTCGAACTCCCGGAGATGCTGGACCCGCTCACCGCGGACCGGTGATACGACCGAGGGTTCGAACCGCTCCACCCGGTTATTCCCCGACCCATGGACCAGAACACCGCCAAGACGACGATCACCAGCACTCGTGGTGGTGTGACGATGGGTGTCGAGGAGGAGTTCCTCCTGGCCGACCGCGTGTCCCGGCGGACCGTGCCGCGCGCGCCCGCCGTGCTGAAGCGGGTGCGGCCCGACGGGCCGGGGCTCGCGCACGCCGAACTGCTCACCTCGCAGGTCGAGGCCTCGACCGGCGTGTGCGAGGACGTGGACGAGGTGCGCGAGCACCTGGTGTCGGGTCGTGAGCGGCTGGCCGAGGCCGCCCGTCAGGAGGACGCGCTGCTCCTCGCGGCGGGGATGCCGCCGTTGCCGGGACAGGACGTCCGGACCACCTCCGGGGCCCGGTTCGAGGCCATCGCGGAGCGGTACCGCGCGGTCGTGGAGGACTACGAGTCGTGCGGTTGCCACGTGCACGTGGGTGTGCCCGACCGCGACACGGCCATCGCCGTGGCCAACCACCTGCGGCCGTGGCTGCCGACCCTGCTGGCGCTGTCGGTGAACTCCCCGTTCGGCGACGGCCGCGACACCGGGTACGGCAGTTGGCGGACGATGCGCCAGGCGGCGTTCCCCGGTTCCGGCCTGCCACCGCGGTTCGGGTCGGCGGCCGAGCACGACCGCGAGGTCTCCCGCCTGGTCGAGTGCGGCGTGCTGGTCGACGAGCGCATGAGCTTCTGGCTGATCCGCCCCTCTCCCACGTACCCCACGGTCGAGGTGCGCGCGCCCGACACCGCGTTGACGGTCGACGGCGCGGTGCTGCAAGCGGCCTTGACCCGCGCGCTCGTGCGCACCGCGCTGGCCGACCTGGATCGGGGCGTCGAAGGCCCGGAGATCGACCCGCAGACCGCGGCGGCCGCCCTGTGGTCCGCCGCGCGGCACGGGGTGGCCGGACCCGGCGTCGACCTCCGGCTGGGCCGCGCCGTGCCCGCCGAGGACTTGGCGACCGGTCTGGTCGACCACGTCGCCGCCGCCCTCGAGGACACGGGCGACGCCGCGCTGGTGCGAAAGCTCCTCAAGGAACTCCTCGCCAACGGAACAGGCGCTGACCAGCAGCGTTCCGCCGCTGTGCGGGGGAGGGGCGCGGCGGTGGACTTCGTGGCCGGCCGCACGTCGTCCGTGACGGGACCCGGTGCATGATCCGGCGCGCACACGGAACGGCGAACTCGTGCGAGCCCGCCGGGACGGTCCACCTCGGTGCGGACCTGGACGGCTTGGCGGACGTCGCCGACGACCTCGCCCGTCGCGCGGGACGCACTCGGCTGGAACGACGTCGACCAGTTCACGACCTCGGCGACCAAGAAGCCGACCACCACCGCCACGACGATCAGGACCACCGGCCCGATCGCTCGCGAGGGACTACCCCGGTCGGACCAACGGGAACCAGGCCCGCGATTCCGCCGACTTCGCACGTTTGGCGCGAGGATCCCTCGGGAAACCGGCCCGCGAACAGCAAGGGTCGACGACGGTCCGTCGTTGCCGCCGAAGAAGGGAAGACGTCATCGTGGGCATCTTGGGTTGGATCGTTCTGGGGCTCATCGCGGGTGCCATCGCGAAGGCGATCATGCCCGGCAAGGACCCCGGCGGCATCATCGTCACCATCCTGATCGGGATCGTCGGCGCCATCCTCGGCGGCTTCATCGGCCGCGCGCTGTTCAACAGCGACATCAACAGCTTCTTCGACCTCAGCACCTGGCTGCTGGCCATCCTGGGCTCGCTGGTGCTGCTCGGCATCTACCGGCTCGTGACCGGTCGACGCTCACACGCCTGACCCCGCAAGACGTGGAAGAAGCCCCGGCCGACACTGTCGGCCGGGGCTTCTTCCTGTCGGTGAACGGTTGGACGACCGTGTGCGGGGTAGCCTGGTGATGTCCTCCGCCGGGAGCGCCTTGACCCCGCCCTCACGACGCTTTGCTGTCACGTGAGCAGTCGGGCTGCCCCTTCCCACCGTGTTGTGACGAGCCCGTGGACGTCCTTTCGGCCGTGGGGTTTCTCCAGTGCGCCGGGCTGTCGGTGCTGATCGCCGCGCACACCCACCACGAGAGCGCCCGACGGTCACCAGACCAACCTCGAAGGACGTGTCCGATGACCGACAAGAGCACCGAGTCCGAGGCGCCTGCCGAAGCCGCCTCCGACACCCCCACCGGAAAACTGGCCCAACCGACCCCGACGCTGCCGGACGGTTTCACCGACCTGGACCGCCAGGCCATCGACACCGCGCGGGTGTTGGCGATGGACGCCGTGCAGAAGACCGGCAACGGTCACCCCGGCACCGCGATGAGCCTGGCGCCGCTGGCCTACTTGTTGTTTCAGAAGTGGCTTCGGCACGACCCGTCGGACCCCGACTGGGTCGCTCGCGACCGCTTCGTGCTGTCCATGGGCCACTCGTCGCTGACCCTCTACGTCCAGCTGTACTTCTCCGGCTACGGCCTCGAGCTGGCCGACCTGGAGGCGTTGCGCACCTGGGGATCCCGGACCCCCGGCCACCCCGAGGTCGGCCACACCGCCGGTGTGGAGACCACCACCGGCCCGCTGGGCCAAGGCGTCGGCAACGCCGTCGGCATGGCCATGGCCGCCCGCCGGGAACGCGGCCTCCTCGACCCCGACCCCGGTGCGGACAGCCTGTTCGACCACACCGTCTGGGTCTTCGCCTCCGACGGTGACATGGAGGAGGGCGTCTCCGGTGAGGCGGCGTCGCTGGCGGGCACCCAACGCCTGGGCAACCTGGTGATGGTCTACGACGACAACGACATCTCCATCGAGGACGACACGACCATCGCGTTCACCGAGGACGTCGGCAAGCGGTACGAGGCCTACGGCTGGCACGTCCAGCACGTCGACGACGGCGAGGACCTGGCCTCCCTGGACGCCGCTCTGGCCGCGGCCAAGGCCGAGACCGACCGCCCGTCGCTCGTCGTGCTGCGCACGATCATCGCCTGGCCCTCGCCGAACAAGCAGAACACCGGGGCCTCGCACGGATCCGCCCTCGGCGAGGACGAGGTGAGGGCCACCAAGCAGGTCCTCGGTTTCGACCCGGACAAGAGCTTCGACGTCGCACCCGAGGTGCTCGCGCACGTCCGTGAGGTCGCCGAGCGCGGCCGCGCGGAGCACGCCCGGTGGCAACCCGCCTTCGACGCCTGGCGCTCCGCCAACCCCGATCGGGCCGCGCTGTTCGACCGGATGCGTGACCGCCGACTGCCGTCGAACGCCTTCGACGCCCTGCCGGTCTTCGACGCCGACCCCAAGGGGATGGCCACGCGCAAGGCGTCCGGGCTGGTGCTGGCCGCGCTGTACCCCGCGCTGCCCGAGTTGTGGGGCGGCTCGGCCGACCTCGCGGAGTCCAACAACACCGCCGTCGAGGGCGAGCCGTCGTTCCTGCCCTCCGGCAACCAGACCAAGGCGTGGAGCGGTGGCCCCTACGGCCGGACGCTGCACTTCGGCGTGCGCGAGCACGCCATGGGGTCGATCATGAACGGCATCGCGCTGCACGGCGGCACCCGCGTGTACGGCGGCACGTTCCTGACGTTCTCCGACTACATGCGCCCCGCCGTCCGGCTGGCCGCGCTGATGCAGATCCCCGTCACCTACGTGTGGACCCACGACTCCATCGGCCTCGGCGAGGACGGCCCGACCCACCAGCCGATCGAACACCTGGCCGCGTTGCGGGCGATCCTCGGCCTGGACGTCGTCCGACCGGCCGACGCCAACGAGACCGCCGTCGCGTGGCGCACGATCCTGGAGCAAAACGACCGTCCCGCCGGGATCGTCCTGTCGCGGCAGAACCTACCGGTCTTCGACCGCTCGGTGATGGGCTCGGCCGGGGGCGCCGCGAAGGGCGCTTACGTGCTGGCGGAAGCCGGCACCGGACGGCCCGATGTGATCCTGATGGGCACCGGGTCGGAAGTGCAGATCGCTGTGGCCGCAAGGGCAAGGTTGGAAGCCGACGGCATCCCCACCCGTGTGGTGTCGATCCCGTGCCAGGAGTGGTTCGCCGAGCAGGACCAGGCCTACCGCGACGAGGTGCTGCCGCCTGCGGTCCGCGCGCGGGTCAGCGTCGAGGCCGCCGTCGCCCAGGGCTGGCGCGAGTTCGTTGGCGACGCCGGCCGGATCGTCGCGCTGGACCGCTACGGCGCCAGCGCCGCCTACACCGTCCTGTACGAGCAGTTCGGGCTCACCGAGTACGCCGTCGTCGCAGCAGCCCGCGACAGCCTCGAAGCTGCCGCGAAGGGCGTCGGCCCGGCCGCGGGCGCTGACGTCGTGGGCGGGCTCGAGACGCGCACCGCCGACGGCTCGTGACCACCACGGGAAAGGAACCCATGACACAGAACCTCGCCACCCTGTCCAAAGCCGGCGTCGCCGTGTGGCTCGACGACCTGTCCCGCGACCTCGTCCACGGCGGCGGTTTGCAAACCCACGTCGACGAGCACTCCGTCGTCGGCGTGACCAGCAACCCCTCCATCTTCGCCGCCGCCATCAGCGGCTCGAAGTCCTACGACGACCAGTTGCACGCCATGGCGGTGCGCGGGGTCACCGTCGAGGAGGCGCTGCGGGTGATCACGGCCGCCGACGTCCGCGACGCCTGCGACGTGCTCGCCCCGGTCGCCGCGCGCACGGGCCGGGACGGCCGCGTGTCCCTGGAAGTAGCGCCCTCGTTGGCGCACGACACGGACGCGACCGCCGCCGAAGCCGCCCACCTGTGGTGGCTGGTCGACCGGCCCAACCTGTTCATCAAGATCCCGGCGACCGTCGAAGGCCTGCCCGCCATGACCGAGACGATCGCCAACGGCATCAGCGTCAACGTCACCCTGATCTTCAGCCTCGAGCGCTACCGCGCCGTGATGGACGCTTACCTCGCCGGGCTGGAGAAGCGCGCGCTCGACCCCGACGCGTCCTTCGAGGGCATCGAGAGCGTGGCGTCGTTCTTCGTGTCCCGAGTGGACACCGAGATCGACCAGCGGCTCGACGACTCCTCGCTCAAGGGCAAGGCCGGTGTCGCCAACGCTCAATTGGCCTACCAGGCGTACGAGGAGGTCTTCTCCTCCGACCGCTGGAAAGCGTTGGAAGCACGGGGTGCGAGCAAGCAGCGTCCTTTGTGGGCGTCGACCGGGGTGAAGAACCCCGACTACAGCGACACGCTGTACCTGTCGGAACTGGTCGCGCCCGACACCGTGAACACCATGCCGGAGAAGACGATGCTGGCCTTCGCCGACCACGGGCAACTCGGCCGCCCGGTCCAGGAGACCTACGCCGACGCGGCCGCCGTCCTCCAAGCCGTGACCGACGCCGGGGTCGACCTCGACGACGTCTTCGCGGTGCTGGAGGACGAGGGCGTGCGCAAGTTCGCCGACGCCTGGGACGACCTCACCGATTCCGTGCGGGAACAGTTGCGCGACAGGGCCTGACGATTCCTGGCGGTCCGCTGCTCGATGAGTCGACGTGGAAGCACTGACATGGCAGGGAAACGAGGAGGTCCAGGTCACCGAGGAAGTCCGTGACCAGGGCAAGGCCGCAGGCGCGGTTCGGCCCGATCGTCGTGCCCGAGGGCACGCCGGACGAGCGGTTCCTGTTCCTGTCCGACGTCCGGTTGCCCTGATTTGCCCTGTTTTTGACCTGTAGGACCGGCCTGTCGTGGACGATGTCCGATCATGACACCCGGAGCGCAGATCACCGCCGGAGGCGCGGTGAACGCCGTCGACACCGCGGCTGTGGCGGCTTTCCCGGAGATCGCGATGCTGCTCGTGCTCCGTGACGCGGGCTGGACGTTCCTGCCGCGAGGATCCGACCCGGATCAGCTCGACGGTTTTCGGACGTGGGACGACGGGTGGTGCGACGCCATTCGCGTTCGGTCCGGCAGCGACGTGCGCGCGGTCCGCACGAATCCGGACGACCACCTCGTGTGGATCCGCACGGGCACGCTGGTGGACGTCGTCACGGAGTTGCTGGTCCTGCCGGTGCCCGACGACTCGACCGCGCCCCGACTGGTGATCGGGAGCAGCCCGGACCGGTGACCGCCACTGCGAGTGATCAGGGTTCGACGGGCGCCGTGGCCACCACGAGGTTGCTCCCGGTGGAGATCCCGTCGAGCCCGGACAGCTCCAGGATCCTCGCCGGAGCACTGCCCCGCGCGGCGGTCACGGTCAGCCTGCCGCCCGTTCGCGTGGTCTCCGCCGCCAGGTCGAGCAGCAGCGCGATGCCGGAACTGCTCAGGTACCGCAACCGGGTCAGGTCGACCTCGACCCGGAGACGGGCCGCCGCGGAGATCCGCGCCAGCAATTCGGCCCGCACCTCCCGCACGCGGGCGAGGTCCAGGTCTCCGGTGAGCCGCACCGCCAGCGCCCCGGCGGAGTCGTCCGGAGCTGGTCCGGGGTGCGATGCCACGGGGAGTCCGACCGTGTCGGCCGCGAGTCGGAAGCGGAGGGTCGTGCCGGTGGGCCCGCGGTCGAAGACCGCGCGTTCGGACAGCGCCTCGATGATCCGCACACCCCGCCCGCGGTTTCCGTTGTCCGTCGGTTCCGGTCGCCACCGCCCGCGGTCCCGTACGACGACGTCGATCCGGCCCTCGGCGGTGCGGGTGACCTCGTAGTCGAAGTCGCCGGGATCGTGCGGGTAGGCGTGGTCGACCGCGTTGGCCGCGGCCTCGCCCAGCGCGAGCTGGAGGTCGTCCAGCGCGTCCGGCGACAGGCCCGTCCCGGACGCCCACTCCTCGACCGCGCGCCGCATCACCCCGAGCTGGACGGACTCCGCGGGAACACCACGTCTGACCAGGGACTCGGGCAGGTACCGCACGGCGAGCAGCGCCACGTCGTCGTCGTGCCCGTCGGCCAGTAGCGCGTCGGTGACCTCGTGGGCCAGCGCGTCGGGCGCGAGGCCGCCGCCCGCGCGGACGGCGTCGAGCAGCCGCTCCAAACCGGTGTCGATGGGCGCGTCACGGCGTTCCACCAGCCCGTCCGTGTAGAGCACGACCGACGCCCCCGGTGCGAGCACGGCCATCTCCTCGCGGTAGGCGTCCCGCCCTCGCACGCCGAGCACGGGCCCGCCGCCCTCGTCGAGGAACCGGGCGGCACCGGCGTTCACCAGCACCGGCGGCGGATGTCCGGCCACGGCCCAGCGCAGCAGGCCCGTGGACCAGTCGAACGTCAAGCACGCGCACGTGCTGCCCGCCGCGCCGTTCACCCGGAGCGCGAAGGCGTCCAGGCGTTCCAGTGCCGCGGCGGGGGAGTGCCCGTCGAGCAGGGAGATCGCCAGCGCGGTGCGCAGCTGCCCCATCACCGCGGCGGCGGTGGGGCCCTTGCCCACGACGTCGCCGACCGACAGCGCGACGGTGGTGTCGGAGATCTGGAGGACCTCGTACCAGTCGCCCCCGGTCTGGGCCAGCGCCGAGGCGGGCAGGTAGCGAGCGGACGCCGCCAGCCTCGGCAGCTCGGGCAGCCGACGGGGGAGAAGGCTGCGCTGGAGGGTCTCGGCGATCTCGTGCTCGTGCTGCCGCAGCAGCTCCCGCTCGGTCTCCTCGCGCTGCCGCGCCGTCACGTCCCGTGCGATCGCCTGCACCCCGGTCGGCGTGCCCTGGACGCTCAACTCCAGTGCGAGCACCGTGCCATCAGCCCGCCGGACCTCCCACACCTCGTTCGCTTCCCGCGTCGTCGCCGACAGCTCGGCCACGGTGCTCTCGTACCCGGAGACGAACAGGTCGGTGACGGACGTGCCCAGCAGGTCCGCGCGGTCGTAGCCGAGCAGCGCGCACGCGGCGGGGTTGACCTCGACGAACCGCAGTTTTTCGTCGAGGACCCAGATCCCGTCGGTGGCGCGTTCCACCAGCAGCCGGTAGCGCTGCTCGCTGTCGCGCAGCGCCCTGGCGACGTTGGCCCGCTCCAGCGATTCCCCGCACCGGTCGACCACGGCCGCGACCAGCGCGATCTCCGCGGGTGTCCACCGCCGGGCGGTCGCCTGGTGCACGGCCATCGCGGCGACGAACCGGCCCTTCCTCATCAGCGGCTGGCAGATCACCGCGCGGATGCCCGTGGCCTGGTAGGCGGCCGGGTCGTCGTCCCGCAGCCGGTCGTCGACCCGGCTGTCGTCCACCACCCACGCCCCACCCGCGCGCATGGCCCGCAGACACCCCTCGCCGAACTGCGACATCGCGAACCGGCCCGTCAGGTGCGGCAGTCCCGTGGCGTGGTCCCCGCTCATGACGAAGTGGTCCTCGTCCGCCTCGGTCCTGGCGTAGGCGCACCGGTCTACACCGAGGTGCTCGCCCAACAGCCGCGTCGCCAGCGCCATGACCTGCTCGGCGTCCTCCACGGACTGCCACTCGCGTTCGAGGTCGGCGAGGAACCGCTCGTCGACACCCTGACCCGCGAGGACGCGCGCCACGACCGTGAGACCGCCCGGAGGCTCGGAGGACGTCGTGCACACGAGGAAGACCTCGACGTCCACGCCGTCGACCCGCAGGCTCGTGTCGCCCGACCACGCCCGGTCGGGCGCGGCCAACACCGCGATGAGCGCCTCGTCCGCGACGAACCGGTCGAACCGGGTCGAGGTGACGTCCGCGGCGGGCCCGATGCCCAGGATCGCCCGTCCCGCCGCGTTCAGCTCCGCGAAGGAGCCGTCAGCCCCGACGGTGGCCACGAGGTGCGAGAGGCCTCCGGCGTCCAGGTCCTCCACATCACTCCTGGGAAATCGGCGTCGTCAACTCCGTCACCGTCATGTTTTCACGTTCGTGCGAGACCCGCGACGCGGTTCGTCGCGGGTCTCGTTCGCGGTGACGCGGCACCGAGTCCGCCCCTGGTCATGCGCGAACGAGGTCATCCGGTCCAGGCGAGCAACGCCCGGTTGCGCTCCGGGTCGCGCAGCAGCCGCAGGGACTCCTTCTCCAACTGCCGGATCCGCTCCTTGGTCAGGCCCAGTTCGTCGGCGACCTCCTTCAGCGTGCGGGCGCGGCCGTCGACCAAGCCGTAGCGCTGGGTCATGATCCGCGCCTGCCGGGCGGGCAGCGTGTCGACCAGGGCGCGCAGTTCTCCGGCGAACCCCTCCCGCTCGACGGCCTCGTGGGCCTGAACGGCGTCGGTGTCCTCGATCAGGTCGGCCATCGACGTGCCGCCGTCGTCCCCGACCGGCGTTTCCAGGCTGATCGTGTTCCGCCCGGCCTTGCGCAGTTCGACGACCCTGGCGACCGGCAGCTCCACCACCTCGGCGACCTCTTCGGCCGTCGGCTCGCGGTCGGACTCGGACCGCAGTCCGCGCTCGGCCTTCCGCACCCGTGACAGCTGCTCGACCACGTGGACCGGCAGCCGGACGGTGCGGGTCTGGTCGGCCAGTCCGCGTTCGATCGCCTGGCGGATCCACCAGATCGCGTAGGTCGAGAACTTGTAGCCCTTGGTGTGGTCGAACTTCTCCACCGCGCGGATCAGTCCCAGGTTGCCCTCCTGCACCACGTCCAGGAACGGCAGCCCGCGCGCCGAGTGCTTCCTGGCCACCGAGACCACCAAGCGCAGGTTCGCCCGGATCATGTGGTCCTTCGCGTGCTCCCCCTCCCGCGCGATCACCCGCAGCTCACGGCCGCGCTCGGCGTCCAGCGGCGCGCTCTCGCCGTCCTCGGCCCGGCGGAGCAGTTCGACGGCGTACAGGCCCGCTTCGATCCGCTGGGACAGGTCGACCTCCTGCTCGGCGGTCAGCAACGGCGTCGTGCCGATCTCGCGCAGGTAGTGGCCGATCAGGTCCGCGTCGGGTGACCACTCCCCTCGAGGAGCACGGGACCTGGTCGGGCGGTCTTCCGGCAACGACATGATCATCTCCTTGTCGGGTCGCACCCGCGGGTTCGGTGAAGTGGAGGTGGGGTGGTCCGCGGCAACGACGGTCCATCACCCGTGCGCCCGAGAAGGGCCGGCACTGGTTCAACAGAACCGCTGCGTCTCGCATTCCTTGGTTCGGGAACGCGTTCGCGACATCGAAAGGGGGTACCCGAAAGGACGGCAGGCGTCCGGATCCGGCAGCTCCCGGAGCGGGCGTGGTGGCGGAGGCTACCGCGTTCCCGCCGCCCTGAGGACGGTGAGGACCAGGGTTCGGGTCACGGCGAGCACCTCGATCATGGGGACCTGTTCGCGAGGGCCGTGGGCCAGGCGGACATCGCCTGGTCCAAATTGGAGGGTCGGGATCCCGGCCGCCGCGTAGAGGCGGAGGTCGCTGCCGTAGGGGGCTCCGCACTCCTCCGGACGTGGTTGGGTTGTGGCGTCTGCGTAGGCGGTGCTTACCAAGTCGCGCAATGGGTTGCCTGCGGGGAGTTTGCCGCTGGCGAAGTGGCCGCCGGGCCATGTCACGGTTGCGGGGTGGTTGCGTAGCCAGGGGTCGGAGGCGCAGGTTTCCGCTACGCGTTGTTCGAATTGGGACTTGGCTTCAGCGGGGTCCTCATCCAGGCGTACGCCTAGGCGTCCTTCGGCGACCAGCAGGTCGGGGACGCTGCTGGCCCAGTCGCCTGTGTGCACCGTGCCCACGGACAGGGCGTAGGGCAGGCGGTGTTGGGAGAAAAGGGGATCCGGGTCTGTGTTGCGGTCGGTCTCCAGGCGGGTGAGGGCGTGGTGGATTGGTAGGTAGGCGTCGAACGCGCTGACGCCCGCGTCTCGTGTGCTGCCGTGGGTGGCTTGGCCAGAGACCTCGATGCGGAAGGTCACTGAGCCCGCGTTCGCGGTCACCAGGCGTCCGCTCGTCGGTTCGGTGATGACGCAGGCGTCGCCGGTGTGGCCCCGTCGCAGGGTGCCGTACGCGCCTAGGCCGCCGTCTTCCTCGCTGACGACGAAGTGTGCCGCCACGCGGCCTCGCAAGCGCACGCCGCTTGCCCTGATGGCCTCGAGTGCGGCGAGGTTGGCTACGACGCCGGCCTTCATGTCGCAGGCGCCTCGGCCGTGCACGATGTCGCCGACGGTCCTCGGTGTGAACGGGTCGCCGATCCAGCGGGCTGGGTCGCCTGGTGGGACGACGTCGACGTGGCCTTGCAAGATCACTGCGGGGCCGTCGGTGCCGGAGGTGGTGGTTGCTACCAAGCCCCAGGCCTCGTCGCGTGGTGCCTCCGAGCCGGGGAAGTCCGGTTGGGCGCGGAGGTCGGGTAGGTCCATGGACCACAGGTCGACGTCGAGGTCGAGCCGCTCCAGCCTGCGGGCCAGCCAGTGCTGCGCGTCGGACTCGGCGGCGGAGCCGGTGACGCTGGGGATCGCCAGTAGCGCCAGGAGGGATTCGGCGATCGCGGTCTCGTCGATGGCCGCGAGCGCGGCTGACTCGGCCGGGCTGAGTGACGCGTTCAAGGCACCTCGTCGTGGTCGTCTCAACGTGACGGGTGAAGCCTAGGAGGGGTCTCGTGGCGCGATCAATCGGCGAAAGCTGCTGGTAGCGTCGGTTTTTTGTGCGGATTCGCCAGTGGGTGACGATTTTTTGCGAGGGACGTCGTGGACAGCATCGACGAGGAGATCATCCGCTGCGTCACCCGTGACGCCCGGAGCACGTACGCCGAGATCGGTCAGGCGGCGGGGTTGTCGCCGTCCGCTGCCAAGCGTCGGTTGGACCGGCTTGTGGCGAACGGGGTCATTGCCGGGTTCACGGCGTTGGTGAACACCGAGGCCCTCGGGTGGAACGCGGAGGCGTTCGTCGAGGTCTACTGCTCGGGCAATCCGACGCCGGAGCAGTTGCGGCGCGCGTTGGAGGAGATCCCGGAGGTCATCGAGGCGTGCACGGTCTCCGGTGCTGCGGACGCGATGGTGTACATGCGCGCGGCGGACATCCCGCACCTGGAGAGGGCGGTCCAGCGGGTGCGGGCGAGCCGTGCGGTCGACCGCACCGAGAGCGTCATCGTGCTGTCGCGGCTGATCAACCGTCCTCGGCCGTGACGTGGACCGGGTAGCCCACCGGAGTGACTCTTGGCACAACGGGTAGTCGATCGGCGACAGAGCGTGCAATTCGGGCAGACATCCGACGGGTGGAGTGTTACACCTGGGTTACTAGTAGTTGTGAATGCTAAGTAACTTCAGGAGGCAGCGCATGTGCGGGATCGCCGGCTGGGTTTCCTACGAAGTGGATCTGACGCGGCGGCGGGAGACCGTCGACGCCATGACCGAGACGATGTCCTGCCGCGGGCCCGACGACCGGGGGACGTGGGTGCGGCGGGAAGTGGCGCTCGGGCACCGGCGGCTCGCCGTGATCGATCTGCCTGGTGGTCGGCAGCCCATGAGCGTGAGCACGCCGAACGGCGACGTGGCCATGGTCTACAGCGGTGAGGCGTACAACTTCACCGAGCTGCGCGAGGAGTTGACCGGGCTCGGGCACACCTGGTTGACCGACAGCGACACCGAGGTCGTCCTGCACGGGTACCTCCAGTGGGGCGACGCGGTCGTGGACCACCTCAACGGGATGTACGCGTTCGCGATCTGGGACGAGCGGGACCGGAAGCTGGTGATGATCCGCGACCGGATGGGGATCAAGCCGTTCTACTACTACCCGACCCGTGACGGCGTGCTGTTCGGGTCCGAGCCCAAGGCGATCCTGGCCAACCCGCTCGCCCCTCCCGTGGTCGACGCGGACGGGTTGCGCGAGCTGTTCGGGTTCACCAAGCGGCCCGGTTGGTCGTTGTGGCAGGGCATGAGCGAGGTCGGGCCGGGCACCATCGTGACGGTGACCCGCGAGGGCATCCGGACCCGCACGTACTGGAAGCTCGACGCCAAGCGGCACACCGACGACCAGGAGACCACGGTCGAACGGGTGCGCGAGCTGATGACCGACATCGTCGACCGGCAGCTCGTGGCCGACGTGCCGCGCTGCGTCCTGCTCTCCGGCGGCCTGGACTCCAGCGCCATCACCGGACTCGCGGCCACGCGGCTCGCCGAGCGGGGGGAGCAGCTGCGGACGTTCTCCGTCGACTTCGTCGGGCAGGAGCAGAACTTCACGCCCGACGAGATGCGCGACACCCCGGACTCGCCCTACATTCGCGACGTGTCGCGGCTGGTCGGCTCGGCGCACCAGGACGTCGTGCTGAACCCGGCCGAGCTGACCGACCCGGCCGTGCGCCGGGCCGTGATCACCGCCCGCGACCTCCCCGCCGGGCTCGGTGACATGGACACCTCGCTGTACCTGCTGTTCAAGGCGATCCGCGCCGAGTCCACGGTCGCGCTGTCCGGCGAGTCGGCCGACGAGGTGTTCGGCGGCTACCGCTGGTTCCACGACGAGGCCGCGGTGAACGCCGACACCTTCCCGTGGCTGGCCTTCCGCAACGGCCTGATGTCGGGGCGGCACTCGCTGCTCGACAGCGGTGTCGCCAAGACCCTGGACCTCGACGCGTACGTGGCCGACCAGTACCGCACGGCCGTGGCGGACGTGGAGCACCTCGACGGCGAGTCCGAGCGCGAGGCGCGGATGCGGACGATCTGCAACCTGCACCTGACCCGGTTCGTCCGGATGCTGCTGGACCGCAAGGACCGCGCGTCGATGGCCGTGGGGCTGGAGGTGCGCGTGCCGTTCTGCGACCACCGGCTCGTGGAGTACGTCTACAACACGCCGTGGTCGCTGAAGACCTTCGACGGCCGGGAGAAGAGCCTGCTGCGCCACGCCACCAAGCACGTGCTGCCGGACTCGGTGCGCGACCGGGTGAAGAGCCCGTACCCGTCCACCCAGGACCCCGGCTACGCCGCCGCCCTCCAGCAGCAGGTGAAGGAGGTGCTGGCGGAGAAGGACAGCCCGGTCTTCGACGTCGTCGACCGCGACTGGGTGCACCGGGTGTCCGAAGTGGACTCGGCGGGGATGTCGTCGATGCAGCGGATCGGCCTCGACCGGACGTTGGACCTCTACCACTGGTTCGACCTGTACCACCCGGAGCTGCGGCTCGCCTGAACCGCTCGACCACCGGCACGCCCATCGCGGGTGCGCCGGTGGTCAGGTCCACTCACCCGCGCCGGGACGTGAGCGTCGCCGGGCCGTAGGGCGCGTGCGCGGTTCCCGTCACCAAGGCCCAGTACCGGTCGCCGTAGGACCAGTGCCACCACTCGCTCGGGTAGTTCACGAAGCCGCTCGCCGACATCGCCTCGATCAGCGTCGACCGGTTGGCCCGCGCCTCCGCGTCGATGGCGAGGGACGCGGTGAAGCACTCCGGGCCGTACTCGGGCGGGGTGTCGTTGACCGCCGTGCCCATCGGGAGTTCCAGGCCGCCCTCGGTGCACAGGGTGAGGTCCACCGCGCCGCCCGAGACGTGCGGGGCCACCTCCGGCGGCGAGACGAACGTGGCCGCCTCCCGCCACACCCGTTCCTCCGTCCAGTCCGGGTTGGCGCGCGCGATCCTGGCCCGGCTGCTGGCGAAGTCCCGTTCCTGCACCACCCGCAGGCGGTACCCCTCGACCACGAGCAGGCGCAGGTCGCGGGGGAGCCTGCACTGCGCCGCCACCAAGCGGTCCGCGACGCTGACCCGCACGTGCGCGTAGGCCGTTCCCGCGCCCGCCATCCGGTCGTCCAACCGGATGGCGTCGACGTCCCGCAGGTCCACCAGGCGTTCGCCGGTCTCCCGGATCGGCACGGCGGCGACGCGGGGGTCCGACAGCAACACGAACGGCGGCATGGGTGAACGTTCCTCCGGGGTCGGGCACGGTTGGCGATCCGCCGCCCACCGTGCACCGCCCCGCTGCAAGAACGCTGTAACCCGGCCTACACCGCGGTTCCAGTGAGTTCGGCGTGGTCGCGGGCCCCGCAGAGGCGGAACGTCTCCAGCGCCTCCGCGGTCATCCGACGCGCGGTGTCCACGTTCCCCAACGCCTGGTGCACCTCGGCCAGCGTGCGCTGGGTCCGGGCCCGGAACAGCTCGACGCGCAGGTCCGTCCACCGCGCCAGCGCGTCCTCCAGACACTGCTCGGCCTGGTACAGCCTGCCGTCGGCGAGGTGGATCTCGCCCAGCACCCGCAGGGTGCACGCCTGGCCGAAGGCGTCCGCCAGCGTCCGGCTGACGGCCAGCGACCGCTCCGCGAGCCGCCGGGCCTCGGCGGAGTCCCCTCGGCGCAGCAGCGCCTTCGCCAACGCCCGCTCGCAGTAGGCCACCAGCATCGGGTCCTCGGTCTGCTCGAAGATCGCGAGCGCCGCCCGCGCGCACGCCTCCGCGTCCGCCCACTCGCCGCGGGCCCGGTGGTACAGCGACAGGCTGCGCAACGTCAGCGCCTCGCCGCGCCGGGAACTCGCCTCGGCGAACGCCGCGCGCGCCTCGGTCAGGGCCGCGTACGCCTCGGCGTAGTGGCCCATCTCGACGTGCACGGTCCCGGCCAGCCTGCGGGCGTTGCCCATCCCGCCCGCCTCCGGCAGCCCGCTCCAGATCTTGCGGGCCTGGTCCACGAAGTGCAGCGCCTCGGGCAGGTAGCCCTGGTCCCGGCAGGCGGCGCCGAGCGCGGCGAGGGTGGTGGCCTCCCCGCGCACGTCACCCGCCGCGCGGAACATCGGCAGCGCCTGGCTCAGGTGCGCCCGTGACGCCGGGAAGTCGTCCAGTTCGTAGTGCAGCTGGCCGAGCCCGGCCAACAGGGTCGCCTCGCCCAGCACGTTGTCGTTGCGGCGGGCCGCGTCGAGCGCCACGTCGTGGGTGCGCTTCCACGCCCCGAACGGGTCGGCGAAGATCCGGTGGTGGCCGCCGAACGCGCTGCCGGACAACGCCGTGGCCAGCTCGATCGCGAGGGCGTCGAGGTCCATCGCCGAGGCCAGTTCGACCGCCGCCGTCAGCGTCGGCTCCTCCGCGCGGAAGAAGTCGTACGGCCGGTCCACGACGCGCCGGGTGATCTCCGGGTCGACGGGCCGCCCCTTGCGGAACCCGGCCTGCACCGACGGCAGGAACAGCGGCGCGGCCTCGTCGATCCGCTCGACCAGCCAGATCCAGCTGCCCACCACCCGTTCCACGACGGCGGCCCGCGCCTCGGCGGTCTCCTCCGCGGTGGCGCGTTCCAGCGCGAACAGCCGCACCAGGTCGTGCAGCCGGTAGCGCATGAGCCCCAGGGGATCCGCGCCGTCCGCCTCCACCAGCGACACGTCGACCAGCGCCTCGAGCACGTCCTCCGCGTCGTCGGGCTCGACCTCCAGCGCGGCGGCGGCGATCCAGGCCGGGAAGTCCGGCAGACCGAGCAGTCCCAAGCGGCGCAACGCCTTCCTGGCCAGTTCCGGCAGCAGTTCGTAACTCAGGTTGATGCTGGCCCGCACCTGCTGGTCGCCCACCGCCAGCTCGTCGAGCCGGTCCTGCTCCCGCGCCAGCCGGTCCGCCAACCGGGACAGCGTCCACTGCCTGCGGGAGACCAGCCGCGCGCCCGCGACGCGGATGGCCAGCGGCAACTGGCCGCACAGCCGGGTGATCTCGGTGACGGCCGCGGGTTCGGCGTCACCGCGCTCGGCCCCGACGATCCGGGTGAGCAGCAGGTCCGCCGCGTCGGCGGGCAGCACGCCCAGCTCGACGAACGTCGCTCCCGCGAGCGCGGGCAAGCGGTTGCGCGAGGTCACGAGCACCGCGCAGCCGGGGCCGCCGGGCAGCAGCGGGCGCACCTGCGCCTCGTTCGCGGCGTCGTCGAACACGATGAGCGTGCGGGTGCCCGCGAGCACCGTCCGGTACCGGGCGACCCGCTCCTCCACCGAGCCGGGCACGGTCGTGGCCGAGTCGAAGTCGCGCAGGACGCGGCCCAGCACCTCCTCGGGCGTCGCCGGGCTCGCGGTGGAACCGTGCAGCTCCACGTGGTACTGCCCGTCGGGGAAGTGCTCCGCCAGGTCGTGGGCGACCCGCAGCGCGAGGGTGGACTTGCCCGTGCCGCCCGCGCCGGAGACCACGCCGATCGGCATCCCGCCGGGTCTGCGGAGCACCTGGGACAACGCGGCCAGCTCGGTCTCGCGGCCGGTGAAGTCCGACGGCGGTGACGGGAGCTGCCGCGGGGTCCGGGACGTGCCCGCGGGCAGCAGGTCCGGGTCGTAGCGCAGGATCGCCGCCTGCACGCGGCGCAGCTCCGGGCCGGGGTCGATGCCCAGTTCGTCCAGCAGCGCCCGCCGCCCGCGCTCGTACACCTCCAGGGCGTCGCTCTGCCTGCCCGCGCGGTACAGCACGACCATCAGGCTCGCGCGCAACCGTTCCCGCGTGGGGTGCTCGGTGACCAGCCCGGTCAGCTCGGCCAGCAGCCGCGCGCCCTGCCCCGCCGCGAGGTCCGCGTCGATCCGCTCCTCCAGGACGGTCAGCCGCAGCTCGTCGAGCCGCACGGCCTCGGCCCGCAGGAACGACTCGCCGATCCCGCCGAACGCGGGACCGCGCCACAGCGCCAGCGCGGTCGCCAGGATCCGCCCCGCGCCCGTGTGGTCGCCGTCCTGCGCGGCCTGCCTGCCCTGCTCCACCAGGCGGTCGAACCGGTGCACGTCCAGCGCGTCCGCCGGGAGGTCGGCGCGGTAGCCGTGGCGGTCGGAGGTGATGACCGGCGGCAGGCCCGCGCCGTCGAACGTCCGCCGCAACGTCGCCACGTAGGTCTGGACCACCGCGCGGGCGGTGGCGGGCGGGTCCTCTCCCCACACCACGCCGATCAGCCGGTCGACCGGAACCGTCCGGCCGTGCTCCAGCAGCAGCGCGGCCAGCAACGCCCGCGGCTTCACCCCCGGCAGCACCACCGGACCCGACGGGCCGGAGGCCTCCATCGGGCCGAGCAGGAAAAACCTCATCCGTCCTCCCCAGGACACCCAAAGCCGTCGACAGCGGCGAGTCGCTGTAACGGGAGTTGAACCGCCGCTACAGCCGTCCCCAGGAATCTCGTTGCTGTCGAACGACATCATCCCCAGGAAAGGCGATCATGAACAGATCCGGTTCCGCACGGCCCACCTCGCGGACGCTCCGACTCGTCTCCGCGTTCGCGGCCGTCCTCACCCTCACCACCGGCGTCCTCGCGCTGGACACCGCGGTCGGGACGCAGCCGGAAGCGGCGGCCGAGTCCTCGGTGGGCGGCACGATCTCCCGCTCCGAGGTGATCGCCCGCGCCAAGTACTGGTTCGGCCGGGGCGACACCTGGTACAGCCAGGACCAGAACGACGCCATCTCCGACGGTGACAGCCACAAGTACCGCCCGGACTGCTCCGGCCTGGTCGCGATGGCGTGGCACCTGCCCAAGAAGTCCGACGGCTGGGACCTCAACACCGGCGACTTCGCCGACTACTCGGGCAAGTCCTACGTCGACCTGGACGACCTGCTGCCGGGTGACGCGCTGCTGCGCAGCGGGCACATCGAGCTGTTCGAGAAGTGGGTCGACGCGAGCGACCACCACGAGGGCGCGTGGGTCTACTCCGAGAACACCTTCGGCCAGAAGACCAACCACAACATCGACCGCTGGGCCGAGCTGAGCGGCTACCGCGGCATCCGCTACGACAAGATCGTCGGCGGCGGCTCGAACGCCTCGGACGGCGCGGACTTCGACAACGACGGCGACGGCGACATCTTCTCCACCGCCACCGGCGTGATCACCATCTGGAACGGCAAGGGCAACAACAGCTTCGCCCCCGCGGTCACCTACGGCGGCGGCTGGAGCGCGTTCAGCAAGCCCATCGCGGGCGACTTCAACGCCGACGGCAAGAGCGACCTGGCAGCGGTCAAAGACGGCGAACTGTACATCTGGAACGGAAAGGGCAGCAACAACTTCGCCGCCGCGGTCGTGACCGGCGCGGGCTGGGCCCCGTACGCGGGCACCCTGTTCAGTCTCGGCGACATCAACAACGACAACCACGACGACATCGGCTCGATCCGCGACGGCGTCCTCTACACGTGGGACGGCCTGGGGATGAACAAGTTCGCCAAGGCGGTCGTCCACGGCGCGGGCTGGGGCGCGTTCAGCAAGCCGATCGGCGGCGACTTCAACGCCGACGGCGCCGGTGACATCGCCGCGGTCAAGGACGGTGAGCTCTACATCTGGAACGGCAAGGGAGCCGACAACTTCGCCGCCGGGGTCGTGATCGGCGCGGGCTGGGACCCCTACGCGTCCACGTTGATGGACCTGGGTGACATCAACAACGACGGCCACACCGACGTCGGGGCCATCCGGGACGGCGTGCTCTACACGTGGGGCGGGCTGGGCCTGAACAAGTTCGCCAAGGCCGTCGTCCACGGCGCCGGCTGGTCCCCGTACTTCTAAGCGTCCCGTGCCGGGGCGCCAGACGGCGCCCCGGCCCCTTATCCCTGGGGAGTCCCATCGTGTCCACCACTTTCACCCGTCGTGCAACAACGGCGGCCGTGACGCTCGCCGCGCTGCTCATCACCACGTCTCCCGCTCTCGCCGAGCCGGACTTCGCCGCCGCGAGCACCGTCGCCTGCGACAGCTCCGGCACCACCGGCCGGGACGCCACGCTGGCCACCCAGCTCAACGGCGTCCTGACCGCGAAGCTCAAGGGGTACATGACCGCCTACCGCGTGTCCTGCGCGCGGGTCATCGTCGACGCCGTTCGAGATCGCGGCCTGTCCGAACGGGCCGCGGTCATCGCGATCACCACCGTGATCGTCGAGTCGGGTCTGCAGAACTCCGACGACGCGGTCGACCACGACAGCGTCGGCCTGTTCCAGCAGCGCGCGAACTACGGGAGCGTCGCGGACCGGGTCAACCCCAAGAAGTCCACGAACATGTTCCTCACCACGATGCTGAACCTGACCAAGGTCGACTGGCAGACCGACCAGATCGGCAAGGTCTGCCAGGCCGTCCAGGTCTCGGCGTTCCCCGAGCGCTACCAGCCGCAGTCGGGTGACGCGCAGAAGATCGTCGACGCCCTGTGGACCGCGGGCGTCTCGGACGGCGCGGACTTCGACAACGACGGCAACGGCGACATCTTCTCCACCGCCACCGGCGTGATCACCATCTGGAACGGCAAGGGCAACAACAACTTCGAGTCGGCGATCACCTACGGCGGCGGGTGGGGCGCGTTCAGCAAGCCCATCGCCGGTGACTTCAACGCCGACGGCGTCAGCGACCTCGCCGCGGTCAAGGACGGCGAGCTGTACATCTGGAACGGCAAGGGCGGCAACAACTTCGCCACCGCCGTCGTCACCGGCGCGGGCTGGGACCCGTACGCGGCCACGCTGTTCACCCTCGGTGACATCAACCGCGACGGCCACGACGACATCGGCTCGATCCGCGACGGCGTGCTCTACACGTGGGACGGCTTGGGGATGAACAAGTTCGCCAAGGCCGTCGTCCACGGCGCGGGGTGGAGCGCGTTCAGCAGGCCCGTCGGCGGTGACTTCAACGCCGACGGCACCGGTGACATCGCGGCCGTCAAGGACGGCGAGCTCTACATCTGGAACGGCAAGGGCAGCGACAACTTCGCCGCCGGGGTCGTGATCGGCGCGGGCTGGGACCCGTACGCCGCCACGCTGATGGACCTGGGGGACATCGACAGCGACGGGCACACCGACGTCGGCGCGATCCGGGACGGCGTGCTCTACACGTGGGGCGGACTGGGGATGAACAAGTTCGCGAAGGCCGTGGTCCACGGCGCGGGCTGGTCCCCGTACTTCTGAGGGCGGACCGGGGAGGCTCCACCGCCGGTGGAGCCTCCCGAACGCGGGAGGTACGGTCCGTCGCTGACGCCCTGGTACGTCGGTGGGGGCAGGGTCTGCTCGGGTGAGCAGGGAGGAGACGAACCGTGCGTCGTCGTTCGCGTGGCACCGCTGTGGCCGCGATCACGTTGGCAGGACTCATGGTGGTGAGCGCCTGTGCGAAGGACTCGGGAGGCGGGACCACCACCGCGAGCGGTGGGGCGTGCGAGTTCGCGACACCGCCCAGCGCGCCCGCCGCCTCGACCACCAGCGCCGTCGCAGGCGACAAGGTCGACGGCAGCGCGTTGAAGATCGGGCTCGCCTACGACATCGGCGGCCGGGGCGACGCGTCGTTCAACGACCTCGCCGCCGCCGGGTTCGACCAGGCGATCAAGGACATGGGGGTGGCGAAGGACAACACCCGCGAGCTGTCCGCCGCCCCCAACGAGGACGAGTCGCTCAAGCAGGGCCGGTTGCGCACGCTCGCGTCCGACGGCTTCAACCCCATCGTCGGCGTCGGCTTCGCCTACACCGAGGCGTTGAAGGTCGTCGCGCCGGAGTTCCCGAACGTCCGGTTCGGCCTGGTGGACTCGGCGGTGGAGGGCGCGGCGAACGTGACGCCGCTGGTGTTCGCCGAGCAGGAGGGGGCGTTCCTGGCGGGCGTCGTCGCCGCGTACCAGAGCAAGAAGTGCCACGTCGGCTTCGTCGGCGGCGTGGACATCCCGCTGATCCAGAAGTTCGAGGCGGGTTACGTGCAGGGCGCCAAGACCGCCGCGCCGAAGATCCAGGTGGAGAAGAAGTACATCACCCCCGCGGGCGACTTCACCGGTTTCCAGGACCCCGCCAAGGGCCAGGAGATCGCGAAGGGCCTGATCGACCAGGGCGCGGACGTCGTGTACCCCGCCGCGGGCGCGTCCGGCATCGGCGTGTTCGCCGCGGTGAAGCAGGCGGGCGTGCTGGCGATCGGCTGCGACGCCGACCAGTACAACCAGCCGACGCTCGCGGGCACCAGGGACGTCATCGCCGCGTCGAGCCTGAAGCGCGTCGACGTCGCCGTGTACGACTTCTTCCGCGCCGCCGCGAAGAACGACCTTGCCTCGTTGCCGAAGGTCTTCGACCTCAAGGTGAACGGCGTCGGCTACGCCACGTCGGGCGGCCGGATCAACGCGGAGTTGCAGGGCGTCCTGGAGGGCTACCGGGCCCAGATCGTGGAGGGCAAGATCAAGGTCGCCGACCGGCCGTAGGTTATGTCGGGCGCGTCGGCGTGCCGGTCTCCGGCACGCCGACGTCGGTCACGGTGCCTCGCGGTCGGGCGGGGTTCCCTTGTCGTACAGGATCTCGCGGGCCTGTTCCGCCGCGCGGGTGATGCCCTCGCCGACGAAGTCCACGAAGCGGGCGATGTTCTCCAGGCGGACGGCGGCGGGGGTGCCGGAGCCCAGGACGTGGACGCCCTGGCGCGCGGTCGCGGCGAGGCGGGCGTTCGCGCGGACCGTGGCGATCATCGACTGGTACCAGACGTCGTCGTCGACGACGTAGCGCTCGCGGCGGCGGTCGTCGCGTTCCCGGCGGATCAAGCCCTGGCTCTCCAGGAACGAGACCGCCTTGGACACGGACGCCGTGCTGACCTGGAGCCGCGAGACCAGTTCGGCCGCGGTGAGCGTGCCGTCGTCGGACGTGTAGAGGCTGGTCAGCACGCGGGCCATCATCTTGGGCAGGCCCGATCCCATGAGCAGCGTCGTGAACGTCTCCTCGTACTCGCGCACGGCGTCCGCGTCCCGGCCGTGGGGCTGCGGGGGAGCCTGCCCCTTGGGCGCGGCCTGCCCGCGCCGGTGCGCGCGGTGCTCGGTGGCGCGGTGGGCCAGGTCCGCGCGGTAGCCGGTGAAGCCGCCGTTGCGCGTCACCTCGCGGGTGATCGTCGACGTGGGCCGGTCGAGCCGCCTCGCGATCTCCGCGTAGGAGAGGCCGTCGGCCAGGCCCAGCGCGATCTGCTGGCGCTCCTGCTGGGTGAGTCTGCCTCCCGGCATCGCGATCCCTCCTCTGGTTGCCGCGAGCATAGCGTTCACCGCTGAATCATTGCAACGAACAGGCCGCCGTTGTTGCATTCAAATCAGACCCATTGCAATGATTTGATAGCTTTGAACTGCGAAAACAGACTTGTTGTGCAACGAACTTGTTGCCTGATCCGCGAACGCAACGTAGCGTTTCCACTATCAGAAACAACGAGCACAGGAGCTGAACACCATGCGCACCTTCGCCACCCCCGCCCCCATCTCCGCCGTCCTCGACATCCCCGCGGGCCGCGTCCACTTCATCGCCGCCGACCGCTCCGACACCGCGGTCGAGGTCCTCCCCTCGGACGCCTCCAAGCGCCGCGACGTGAAGGTCGCAGAGCAGACCACGGTCGACTTCGCCGACGGCGTCCTGCGGATCGCGGCCACGGCCAAGAACCAGGTCCTCGGCAACTCCGGCTCCATCGAGGTCACCGTCCAGCTGCCCGCGGGCTCCCACGTGGAGGCCAAGGCCGCCAGCGCCGAGTTCCGCGGCGTCGGCAGGCTCGGCGAGGTCACCCTGGACAGCTCGCACGGCGTGATCAAGCTCGACGAGGCCTCCGGCGTCCACCTCACCACCCTCGCCGGCGACGTCACGGTCGGCCGCCTCACCGGTCCGGGTGAGATCAGCACCGCCCAGGGCGACATCCGCGTCACCGAGGCCGTGCGCGGCGCGGTCGTGCTGAGCACCCAGGCCGGTGACGTCACGGTCGGCGCGGCCGTCGGGGTCTCCGCGTCGCTGGACGCGGGCACCACCCGTGGCCGCATCCACAACGCCCTCAAGAACACCACCGGCACCGCCGACCTGACCATCCACGCGACGACCGCCCACGGCGACATCGACGCCCGCAGCCTCTGAGAAACCACCACTGGGGAAGGGAAAGACGACGATGAGCACGACCGAGGACTACCGGGCAGCCGAACTCCTCCTCCGCCGACCGGCCAGCCCCGGCGAACTGGTGGTCGGCGACAAGGTCCGGCCGCGGTGGATCGACGGGGGCTCCCGGTTCCGCTACTCCGTGAGCACCGGCGCGGGCAGGCGGTTCGTCCTGGTCGACCCGGACGCGGGCACCCGTGGGCCCGAGTTCGACCACGCCCGGCTCGCCGCCGCGCTGGCCACCGCCGCCGGCCACCCGGTCGACCCCGAGGCGCTGCCGTTCACGGCCGTCGAACGGGTCGGCGACGCCGTGGAGTTCGTGGCCTTCGGCGAGTACTGGCGCTGCCGCCTCGACGACTACACCTGCGAGCGGGCCGAGTTCACGCCGCCGGGCAACCCCCTGGACGTGCCGTCGCCCGACGGCAAGGTCGCCGTCTCGCAACGGGGACACGACCTGTGGGCGCGGTCGCTGTCGGACGGCCGCGAGTGGCCGTTGACCACCGACGGCGGCCCCGACCACGCGTACGGCCCCGGCCCGGCGAGCACCGGCAACGGCGTGCTGCTGCGCAAGTTCGGCCTGCCCCACCTGCCGCCCGCGGTGGCGTGGTCGCCCGACTCCACGAAGGTGCTGGCGCACCGCACCGACGAGCGCGCCGTCCGGCTCACCCACCTCGTGCAGGCCAGGCCCGCCGACGGCGGCGCTCCCGTGACGCACACCCAGCGGTACGCCTACGCCGGTGACGAGCACCTGCCGCTGGCCGAACTGGTCGTGCTCGACGTCGTCGAGGGCACGGTCGTGCGCGCCAAGTCCGACCCGCTGCTCATGCCGCAGCTCTCGCCGATCACGGCCAAGTGGGCGTGGTGGGCACCGGACGGCTCCGCGGTCTACTACCTCGACCGCACCCGCGACCTGCACACGCTCGCCCTGCGCAGGCTCGACCCCGTCACCGGAGAGGTCGCCACCGTCCTGAGCGAGACCGGCCCCACTCGCGTGGAGCCCAACCAGTGGGCCTTCGAGCCGCCGATCGTGCACGTGTCGGCCGACGAGGTGCTGTGGTACTCCCAGCGCGACGGCTGGGGCCACCTGTACCGCTACGACCTGCGCACGGGGGAGCTGCTGAACCAGGTCACGTCCGGGTCGTGGGCGGTGCGGCAGATCCTGCGCGTCGACGACGCCGTGTACTTCACCGCCTCCGGCCTGGTGCCCGAGGACCCGTACCGGCGCACGGTGTGCCGCGTCGGCCTGGACGGCACCGGTTTCGCCCGGCTCACCGACGACGACCTCGACCACGTCGTCACCGTTTCCCCAGACGGGCGCTGCTTCCTGGACTCCGCGTCCACTGTGGACACGCCTCCGGTCACGACCGTCCGCGACTGGTCCGGCCGGGTGCTGGTCGAGCTGGAGCGCGCCGACGTCACCGGGCTCGTCGCCACCGGGTGGACGCCGCCGGAGCGGTTCCGGGTCAAGGCGGCCGACGGCGTGACGGACCTCTACGGGGTGCTGTACCGGCCGCGGGGCTTCGACCCCGCCCGGCGCTACCCGGTCGTGGACACCCTCTACCCCGGCCCGCAGGTGAACCGGGTCGCCCCGAGCTTCGACCCCGGCGGCATGGGCCTGGACGCGGAGCCTTTGGCGGCACTGGGTTTCGTGGTCGTGGCGCTCGACGGCCGCGGCACGCCGGGCCGGAGCAAGGCCTTCCACGACGCCTCGTTCGGCCACCTCGCCGACGCGGGGACCTTGGCCGACCACGCCGCCGCCCTGCGGCAGCTCGCGGAGACCCGGCCGTGGCTGGACCTGGACCGGGTGGGCGCGTTCGGCCACTCCGGCGGCGGGTTCGCCACCGTGCGGGCGCTGCTGGACCTCCCCGAGCTGTACCGGGTCGGCGTCGCCCTCTCCGGCTCGCACGACCCCCGCTTCTTCAACCCCGGTTTCGTGGAGGCCTACGACGGCGCGGACGACCCCGAGGCGTGGGCACGCGCATCCACTGTGGACATCGCGGACAGGCTGGAGGGCAAGCTCCTCCTCGTCCACGGCGAGATGGACGACCAGGTCCACCCGCAGCACACGCTGCGGCTGGCCGACCGCCTCGTCGCCGCCGACAAGGACTTCGAGCTGCTGCTCGTGCCGGGCGCGGAGCACACGTTCATCGACTGCCTGTCCTACGTCCGCAAGCGCTGCTGGGACTTCCTGGTGCGCGAGCTGATGGGCGCGGAGCCCCCGGCCTACCGCCCCGCGCCGATCCCCGTCGGCGCCGAGCTGCTGGCGGAGATGTTCGCCTGAACACGGGGGTGATTCCCGGTCGACCTCGGGCCTGGTGGAGGCTGGAACCGCCACCAGGCCCGAGGAAGGAACATTCGCCCATGCCCACCAAGACGCTGCTGATCCCCACGCCGGACGGCCAGGCCGACGCGTTCGCCGCCTTCCCCGACGGCGGGGGACGGCATCCGGGGGTGCTCCTGTACATGGACGCCTTCGGCCTGCGGCCCGTGTTGGAGAAGATGGCCCAGGACTTGGCCGAGCACGGTTACTACGTGCTCGTCCCGAATGTCTACTACCGACACGGGCCGACCCCGGTGGTCGAGCTGCCGGAGCACATCGGCGCGGACGACCGGCCCGCGCTGTTCGGCAAGCTGATGCCGCTGGTCAAGAGCCTCACGCCCGATCTGGTCCTGCGCGACGCCGCCGCCTACCTCGACTTCCTCACCGCCCAGCCCGAGGTGGCCGCCGGACCGGTGGCCACGACCGGCTACTGCATGGGCGCGGTGCTGGCGATGCGCACCGCGGCCGCGCACCCCGATCGGGTGGCCGCCGTCGCGGGCTTCCACCCCGGTGCGCTGGTCACCGACGCGCCCGACAGCCCGCACCGGCTCGTCTCCACGCTCACCGCCGAGGTCCACCTCGGCCTGGCCGTGGGCGACCTGTCGCCGGAGGCGATCACCGACCTCGACGAGGCGTTGGCCAAGGCGGGGGTCGACCACGTCATCGAGACCTACCCGGACACCGTCCACGGGTTCACGATGGCCGACACCGAGGCGTTCAACCCCGCCGCGCTGCAACTGCACTGGGACCGCCTGCTGCCGCTCCTCGCCCGCACGCTGACCAGCGCCTGAGAGCACCACCCCGTCCGGTCGCCGACCGGACGGGGTGGCGGGCCGTCAGCGCTTCGACCGCAGCCGGTGCCGCAGGTTGACCGCGACCGCCCGCGCCAACGTGCCCGGCTTCGCCAGCGAACTCGGGTGGTCGACCATGTGCGTCACGTTGTCGAACCGGCGGCCGATCACGGAGTCGTGCACCGAGGCCTCGGAGATCTGGTCCTGCGCCCACCGCACGATCGGGTAGGCCCGCGGGTAGGGGCCGTCCACGTGCGGCAGCGCCAGGTCGGCCCCGGTGGAGATGTCCCACGCGGCGTCCACGACGACCTTCTGCAGCGCGAAGAACTCCTTCGCGGGCCGGGACAGGTCCGGCGCGGAGCCCAGCCACTCGGCGAGGCACGCCGCGTGCAGCGTGGCCGACGACATGCCCTGCCCGTACACGGGGTTGAAGGACGCCACCGCGTCGCCGACCGCGACGAGCCGTGCGGGCAGGCGGTCCACCAGGTGGAAGTCCCGCCGCCTGCTGTCGGCGTGCCGGTAGGTGCGGATCTCGCCCACGACCTCGTTGTCCGCCACGGCCGCCAGGTCCGCCGGGAACACGTCCCTGGCCACGCGCACGGCGTCCTCCGGCGTGCGGCCCGGCTTGGCGTCGCGGTACCCCGCCATCATCAGCATCCACAGGTCGTCCTCGACCCGGCAGACCATCGCCCCGGACGCCTCCGCGGAGTTGGCGGGGGAGTTGAGGGCCAGGATGATCGAGCGGTCGGGGTCGCCCTCCTCGCGGCGCAGGAACGCCGTGGCGTAGTTGAGGTCGACGGTCATCCGGCGCAGCGGCGGGCGGTCCCACCCGGACCGCTCCAGCCACTCGGACAGCCTGCTGGACCTGCCCATGGCGTCGACCACGAGGTCGGCGTGCTCGACCGCCGACGTCCCCTCGGACTCGCAGTGGACCCCGGTGACGGCGTCGCCGTCGAGGACCAGGTCGGTGACGCGCGCGGAGATCGTCTTGACGTTCGGCAGCGCCAGCACCCGCTCGCGGATCCGCGCCTCCAGGAACGGCCTGCTGCCGTTGAGCATCGCCGCGGTGGACCCGACGACCTTGAGCACGCCGTCCACGTAGATGTCCCGCGACTCGACGGGCGCGAGGTACGCGCCCGCGGCGACCGCCTCCTCGGTGAAACCGGGGAACCACCGCTCCAGCTGGGCCAGGCCGCCGGGCAGCAGCGCGTGGATCTGGGAGCCCTGCGGCACGCCGTGGCGCGGCCGGTCGCCCGTGTCCGGCCCGTCGGTGTCGACGACCAGCACGGACTCCGCGCGGTCGGCGAGCGCGCGCGCCGCCAGCAGCCCCGCGACGCTGCCGCCGACGACGACCGCCCGGCCGAGCACGACCGAGGGGCTGGTGGTCCGGGACGGGGTGGCGAGCGCGGCGAAGAGGGCGGCTGGGGAAACAGCCATGGTGAGTGCCTTCCGGAAGACGGTGCGGTCCGCGGCGGGACCACGCCGCTTTCGTTGCACCGCAACGGAACGGCCCCACGTGGTCCCGCAGCCGAAGCAGGTTATCGCCACGGAGCGGCGCGAACGGGACCGGGTCGGCCCGTGTCCCCGAGGACGGCGAGAAGTCGCCGACTACACCGCGGGGATCCCCGTCTGCTGGCGGATCCAGTCGGCCTGCACGTCCACCCGCGACACGATCTCCGCGCCCGGCTGCGGGCACGCGGGACCGGTGCTGACGATGGCCACCAGCATCCCGCCGCGGTCGTCCCTCGACACGAAGAACGGCGACCCCGAGTCCTCCGGGCACGGGCTGTTCTCCACGGTGCGGGGGACCACCGGCAGCGCCTCCAGCGTGGTCGGCGAGATCGTGGACACGGTGAACGCGCCCCGCTTGAGGTGGTCGGACGGCACGATGTCGGTGGCCGAGAGCGACCCCCACCCGGCGAACTGGAGCCGCTGTCCGATCGGCGGCGGGGTGTCGGCCAGCCGCAGCGGCGCCACGTCGGTCACCGGGACGCTGAGCCTGGCGAGCGCGAGGTCGTTGACCGGGGACTGGCGCACGTCCACGACCTTCGCGGTCCGGCCGCCGGGGTCGCTGTCCTTCAGCTTCCCGATGGTCACCGTCATCGTGTACGGCGGCACGCCGCTCACGCGGCCGTCGTTCAGGTCGTGGAAGCAGTGGCCCGCCGTGACGATCCACTCCGGGGCGATCAGCGACCCGCTGCACCCGCCTCGCCGCACCCCGCCGCCGACCTGCGGGATGTCCACCGACGCCAGCTTCGCGTTGAACGGCAGCACGGCGCTCACCGGCGGCGGGGGCGGGGGAGTCGTGGTGGTCGGCTTCGCGCTCGGCGGAGGGGTGGGGACCCCGGCGCCGTCGCCGCCGACCAGCCCGTGACCGGGCGTCTCGACCCGTTCGGCCTGCACGACCGCCCGCAGTTGGGGCAGGGCGACGGACGCGAAAGCGGCTCCGGCCCCCAGCGCCATGGCGAGCGCCACCGTCCCGAACCGCAGCGCCGGGCGTCTTCGCGAACTCGTACTCACTCCCCTAATACGGCTGGGCGGCCAAGTCGGTTGAAGTGACCGCCGAATGGCGGCGAAATGCCAGGCCGAACGCCGCCGCGGCGTAGCCGCACAGCACCAGCAACCCCGCCCACCACGGCAGCGGGAAGTACCCCGTCGATGGCGCGTAGTGGCCTACGACCTGCGGGAACTCCTCCACGGTCTGCTCCACGGCGAACCCCGCGGCGGGCGTCACGCGCAGCAGCCAGCGCGCCACCTCGTCGGGCAGCAGCGGCACGACGGCGACCGAGTACGGCGCCGGCAGCACCGCGACGACGACCAGCACCGCCGCCCAGGCCCGCCGCAGCAGCACGGCGGCCGCGAACGCGAGGACCGCGGTGGCGGCGGCCACCACACCGACCCCGACGACGACCCGCAGCACGACCGGCCACGGGACCGGCAGGACGACACCGCCGTTCGCCCGCAGGACCGCCGAGCCGACCGGCACCACCACCGCCGCCGCGACCAGGCCGACGACGAACGACACCGCGCCGACCACCCTCGCCCGTGCCCGGAGGTCACCCCCGGCCGCGAACCGCGCCGCCACGACGGCCAGCACCAGCAGCCCCGCGACCAGCCCGACGAGCAGCCCCGCCGGGGTGTGACCGCCCGGCCCGGACGCGGGCCCGATGTCGCCCGACCCGGTCACGGTGACCGTGCCGTCCGCCTCGACGACCCCCGGAGCCTGGTGGAACTTCTCCCAGTCGGTCGCGCCCGACTCGCCGATCAGCGCCTCCGTCCACCCGCTCACGGGAACGCCGTCGACCGAGGCGCTGTCGAACACGGCCGTGGCCTGGGTGAAGCGGTCCTGCCCCGCGCTCGCCCCGAGCCCGGTCGGCACCAGCGTGAGGTTGCCCGGCGACGTGACGGCGAGCCCGACCAGCACCGTCTCGGGCAGTTCCGGCAGGTCGACGGTGGCGACGGTCGTCCACCGGACGCCGTCGGTCGACTCGTCCCCGGTGACCCGGTCGCCGGACCGGGTCAGGCGCAGCCAGCGCGGCCCGGTCAGGCGTTCGGGGCTGCCCGCGGTGTCGTGGACGAAGTCGTGCTGCATCCGCACGCCGTGCTCCGCGGTCAGCACGAGCGCCGCGTAGGCGGACCCCGGCCGGGTGCCGTCCTTGAGGACCAGTCCCGCCTTCGCCCACGGCACGAGGCCGGGCACGATCTCATCGTGGTCCGGCGGCGGGTAGGTGATGATCCCGGTCAGCGACGTCAGCCGGACCGTGACACTCCCTTCGCGCCCCAACGGCCGGTGCGCGAAGGTGAACTGGTCCCTCACGGCCGTCCCGTCGGGTCCGATCGGGTCGGCGGGGCAGGGGATCTCGACGGTGCCCGCGCTGCACGTCGACCGGTCGGCGACGGCGAGCAGCAGTCCCGGTAGGACGGTGAGCAGCGCGGCGACGACGACGGCGACGATCCGGCCGCGGGTGCGGAACTCGGTCCAGGCTCTGTGCATGGCCGGGAGTTCTACGGCGGCGGCGGTGACAGCGGCCGAACCGCCGTCGTCATGCCCCTGTTAGGTCCCGCACGGCATCCTGGGCCGCATGGACGAGCAACGACGCCTGCGGGTGCGGGCGCGCTTCACTGCGTTGTACGCCGTGCTGTTCCTCGCCTCGGGCGCGGGGCTGCTGGCCCTCACGTTCCTGTTCGCGGGCACGGAGGTCAGCCACGTCGCCCCCGTCGGGCTGCCGCGCCCGGAAGTGGTTCCCGGTCTCCAGGAGCAGCTCGACGGCGCGGACGCGGCCCGGACCCGGCAACTCGTGGTGAGCGCGCTGATCGCCCTCGTCGTGATGGCGGTGCTGTCCGTGGTGATGGGCAAGGCGGTCGCGGGGCGCGTGCTGCGGCCGTTGCGGACGATCACCGCGGCCACCCGCCGCATCACCGCCGAGAACCTGCACGAACGCCTGGCGGCGCCCGGCCCGGACGACGAGGTCAAGGACCTCGCCGACACCATCGACGGCCTGTTGGAACGCCTGGAGACCTCCTTCTCCGCCCAGCGCCGGTTCATCGCGAACACCTCCCACGAGCTGCGCACGCCCCTGGCCACGATGCGGGCGTCCCTGGACGTGGCCGTGGCCAAACCCTCGGCGGAGACCCAGACCGTCGCCCTCGCGGACCGCCTCCGCCCCGAGCTGGACCGTGTCGACGACCTCCTGGAGGGTCTGCTGGTCCTGGCCCGCGCGCAGCACGGCGTCCTCGCCGACCGCGTCGAGGTCTCCCTGGCCGCAGTGGTCTCCGAAGCTCTCGGCGCTCGTGCGGAAGTGTTGGCGGACAAGGGGATCACGGTCGACGACAGCGCCGTGACGGGCCGGGCGTGGACGGTCGGGAGTCCGGCGCTGCTGACCCGCATGGTGGAGAACGTGATCGACAACGCCGTCGTGCACAACCAGCAGGGCGGTTGGATCCGCGTCACCGCGGGCGACGAGCCGCGCCTGGTCGTGGAGACCGGCGGGGACGTCCTGGACCAGGACCACGTGGCCGGGCTCGCGCAGCCGTTCCGCAGGCTCGCCGCCGACCGCACCGGCTCCGACACCGGCACCGGACTGGGCCTGTCGATCGTCGCCGCCATCGCGGGTGCGCACGGCGGGCGGCTGGACCTGCACGCCCGTCCCGAAGGCGGCCTGCGCGTCACCCTGTCCCTGCCGTCGACGTCATGAGGATCCTGGTCGTCGAGGACGCGCGGACGCTCGCCGCCGTCGTGGCGGAAGGCTTGCGGGACCAGGGGATGGCCGTCGACCTCGCGCACGACGGCTTCACCGCCGCGGCCAAGCTGGACCTGAACCCGTACGACGTCGTCGTGCTGGACCGCGACCTGCCGGGCATCCACGGGGACGTGCTGTGCCGCATGGTGACCGAGCGGACCGACCGCCCGATGGTCCTCATGCTCACCGCCGCGGGTTCGCCGGGGGACCGCGTCAGCGGCCTCACCCTCGGCGCGGACGACTACCTCGCCAAGCCCTTCCACTTCCCCGAACTCGTCCTGCGGGTGCACGCGCTGGCCCGCCGCCGCCCCGCCGCCCGGCCCCGAACGCTCCGCGCGGCGGGCGTGGAGCTGGACCCGGTGCGCCGCACGGTCACCCGCGACGGCGTCCCGCTCGACCTGTCCGTGAAGGAGTTCGCGGTCCTCGAGGCGCTGCTGCACGCCGCCCCGGCGCACCTGAGCGCGGAGGCCCTGCTGGAACGGGTCTGGGACGAGCACGCCGACCCGTTCACCAACACCGTGACCGTCACGATCGGCCGCTTGCGCCGCAAGCTCGGAGGCCCGCCGATCATCACCACCACCGCGGGTGTCGGCTACCGCATCGCCGAGTAGGACCCGTCACGGCTGGTCGGCGGCGCGCAGGCGCTCCAGCGGGCTCGGGCCGTCACGCGGTTTCGGCGGCGCGTCGAGGTGGTGCACGCGGAGTTCGTCCATCAGCTCCTCGACGAACGCCGGACCTCCGTCGCGCAGGAGTTCGTGCCTGGCACGGAGTTCGGTGCTGTCGGGCCGCCAGTCGAGGCCCCAGTCGCCGAGGGCGCAGAGGACCGGGACCGTGCGGATGCCCGCCTCGGTGAGGCTGTAGCGGGCGCGCTGCCCGCGCGCCGCGGTGCCGCGCGTGAGGATGCCCGCCTCCACGAGCCGCACGAGCCGGTCGGCGAGGATGTTCGTGGCGATGCCCTCGCTCGACCCGGTGAGCAGCGCGCGGAAGTACCGGCGGTCGGCGAAGACGACGTCGCGCAGCACGAGCAGCGACCAGCGGTCCCCGAGCACCTCGACGGCGGCGCTGATCGGGCACCCGGACCGTGGTTCCACGACTCCTCCTTGACAGGGTTTCCGCCCTCACTATAGTGGTTGCAAATCGCAACCACTCTGGGAAGAGGAGTGAGGATGGGCCGCTTCGTCTACTGGATGAACGTGTCCCTCGACCTGCGGATCGAGCAGGTGCCGGGCGACAACGGCGCGGGCGAGTGGCTGCGCATCGGCGAGGAGCTGCACCGCGAGTTCAACGCGAGGGCGCGACAGCTCGCCGTGATGGTCCAGGGCCGGGTCATGTACGAGACCATGGAGGAGTACTGGCCGCGGGCGCGCACGGACGCGTCGCTGCCGGAGGTCCTGCGCGAGTACGGCGAGATCTGGACGTCCGCGCCCAAGGTCCTCGTCTCCCGCACCCGGCAGACGGCCGACCACGACACCCGCGTGATCGGCGGGCACGACGCGATCGAGCAGCTGGCCGCGCTCCGCGCCGAGACCGACGGCGCCATCGGGGTCGGCGGGGCGACGCTCGCCACGCAACTCCTGCGGGCCGGGCTGCTCGACGAGCTGCTGCTGTTCACCCACCCCTCGGTCCTCGGCTTCGGCAGGCCGCTGTTCGACGACTACGACCGACCGATCGACCTCGACCTGCTGGAGCAGCGGTCGTTCGAGCAAGGAGTCACCATGCACCACTACGCCCTCCGGGACGTGACCCCGTGCTGACCGAGGTGGCGAAGGGGATCTCGGTCCACCAGAGCGAGTTCTGCCGGAGCAACGCCGTGGTCGTCCAGGGCGCCGCCGGTGTCCTGCTCGTCGACGCGGGCGTGCACGAGGCCGAACTGGTGTGCCTCGCGGGCGACCTGGCCGAGTCGGGCCACACCGTCGTGGCGGGCTTCTCGACGCACCCGCACTGGGACCACCTGCTGTGGCACACCGCGCTCGGCGACGCGCCCCGGTACGCCACCGCCAGCTGCGCGGAGACCGTTCGGGAGCGGCTGGCGGGCGGCATCGACGCCCGCCGGTTCGGCATCCCCGACGACGTCCCGCTCGACCTGCTCGGCCTCGTCACCGGTCTGCCCGCCGAGGCGGCGCGTTTCCCTTGGGACGGCCCGGACATCACCGTCGTCGAGCACCGCGCGCACGCCCCCGGCCACGCGGCGCTGCTGATCCGCGACGGCGGGGTCCTCGTCGCGGGCGACCTGCTGTCCGACGTCCTGGTGCCGATGCTCGACCCGACCGCCGCCGACCCGATCGAGGACTACCTCGCCGCGTTGACGCTGATCGAGGACGTGGCCGACGAGGTCGAGGTCGTCGTCCCCGGACACGGGTCCGTAGGTGGAGCCGACCAGCTGCGCCAACGGATCGAGCGCGACCGGGCGTACGTGCACGCCCTGCGCGACGGCCGTGAGCCCGTCGACCCGCGGATCGGCCCGTCGGCCGAGCCCGGCTGGGAGTGGGTGTCCGACGTGCACGCCGGGCAAGTTCGCCGCCTCGCCGAGCGCGGCTAGTCCCGCGTCAGAGCACGCGGGCCCGGTGGTCCCGGTCGATGCCGTGCAGGGCGCAGCCCTGGCGCGGTTCGCGGGGGCACAGCACCCACAGGTCGGACGCCGTGGCCCGGTAGAGGCGCCACGGTGATCCGCCGACCAGGTCGTCGCGCGTGAGCGCGTTGCCGCCGCGGCCGGGTGGGCCGGGGAAGTCGGGCAGGACGTCGTCGAGCGCGTCCGGCGGCACCTCGCGGGCCTCGCCCACGGCGTACACCGCGCGGCCGTGGTAGGCGGGAACGGTCGAGTCGAAGACCACGAGGCTCACGCCGGGGCGGGCCGCCAGGTTCCGCGAGTGCTCGGCGTCGACCTCCGACACCCACAGGAACTCCCAGCCGGACCGCGGGGAGAAGTAGACCGGGGTCACCCACGGCTCGCCGCCCGCGGACACCGTGCCCAGGGTCAGGTAGCGGTTCCCGTCCAGCAGGGCGCGGGCGTGCTCGGCGAGGACCTCGTGCGGCTCGTCGGGGGTCACCATGCGGGCAGCCTAGGGTCCGGCCTCCCGGTTTTGTCGTACCCCGCCGGCATCCTCTCGGGCATGGACACCGAACGCTTCTGGACGCTGATCGCCGACGCCCGCACCGGAGTACCCGACCCGACGGACGTCGAGGCCGTCGCCGACCAGGCGAGCACGCTGCTCGCGGCCCTGCCCGCCGCGGAGATCGTCGCCGCCCAGCAGGTCTTCTGGGACCTGATGGCCGACTCCTACCGCAACCCGCTCTGGGCCGCCGCCTACCTCGTCAACGGCGGCTGCTCCGACGACGGCTTCGACTACTTCCGCGGCTGGCTCATCGCCCAGGGGCGGGAGGTGTTCGAGCGGGTCGTCGCCGATCCGGACGCGCTGGCGGACCTGCCGCAGATCGTCGCCGCCGCGCCGGACGGCGACGAGATGGAGGGGGAGGACGTGCTCGGCATCGCCTGGAACGCGCACATCAAGGCCACCGGCGAGCAGTTGCCGCGCGGCGCGGGCACCATCCGCTACCCCGACCTCGACCCGGACTGGGGCTTCGACTTCGACGACGAGGCCGAGATGGCCCGGCGCCTTCCCCGGCTGGCGGCCCTCTACGTGAGCTGAGCGACAGGCGTTTGCGTACCGGAGAGGTCTCCACTAACGTTCCGAAGTAGCGGAGAGGTCTCCGCTATCGGACAGGAGGAGCACCGCCATGCGCTACACCAAGCTCGGGGCCACCGGCCTCGACGTCTCGCCGATCGCACTCGGCTGCATGACCTACGGCGACCCCACCAGGGGCCACCCGGTCTGGTCGCTGGACGAGGAGCGGTCCCGCCCGCTGATCAGGCAGGCGGTCGAGGCGGGGATCAACTTCTTCGACACCGCCAACATGTACTCGCAGGGCTCCAGCGAGGAGATCCTCGGCCGCGCCCTCAAGGACTACGCGAACCGCGACGACGTCGTCATCGCCACCAAGCTGCGCCACCCCATGCGGTCCGGCCCCAACGGCGCGGGCCTGTCCCGCAAGGCCGTCTTCACCGAGATCGACCACAGCCTGCGCAGGCTGGGCGTCGATCACGTCGACCTCTACCAGATCCACCGCCTGGACAACGCGACCCCGCTGGAGGAGACCCTCGAGGCGCTGCACGACGTGGTGAAGTCCGGCAAGGTCCGCTACCTCGGCGCGTCCTCCATGCACGCCTGGGAGTTCGCCAAGGTCCTGCACCTGCAACGCGCCCACGGCTGGGCCAGGTTCGTGTCCATGCAGGACCACTACAACCTGCTGGCGCGCGAGGAGGAGCGGGAGATGCTGCCGCTGTGCGCGGACGAGGGCGTCGGCACCGTCGTGTGGAGCCCGCTCGCCCGCGGCCGCCTCGCCCGCCGCGCCGACGAGACGACCGGCCGGTCGGGCAGCGACCCGTTCGCCGACATGCTCTACACCCAGCAGGTCAGCGACCGGGCCATCATCGACGCCGTGGCCGCGATCGCCGAGGACCGCGGCGTCAGCCGCGCGCAGATCGCGCTCGCGTGGCTGCGCCGCAACCCCGTCGTCACCGCCCCGCTGGTCGGCGCGAGCAGGCCGGAGCACATCGAGGACGCCGTCGCCTCGCTCGACGTCGAGCTGACCGACGCCGAGGTCCGCGCCCTGGAAGCCCCGTACACGCCGCGCCACGACTTCCAGGGCGTCTCGGACGACGCCGAACTCCGGCGCGTCTCGGCCACGATCGGCATCGCCCCCGCGGCCTGAGACCGGCTAGAGGACGATGTCGGCCAGCCGCGCGACGTCGTCGAGGTCGTCGGTCGTGGGGTTGAGGATGAACTCGTCCGCGCCGATCTCCTCGAACTGCGCGACGAGCGTCCGCACGGCCTCGGGCGTGCCGCCGACGTTGGCCGACACCAGGTCGGCGAACTCGCCGCTCACCTCGTAGTAGTTGTGCACGTTGGCGCGGCCGCGATCGGCGTCGCCCAGCGCGAAGTAGGCGATGGCGACCAGGCGCGGCGAGCCCTCACGACCCGCCTCCTGCCACGCCGCACGGGAGGCCTCGAAGGTGGGCGCGACCATCGCTGCGGGCACGGATCCGGCGATGTACCCCTGGCCCCACTTGGCCATCCGGGCGAACGACGCGGGAGCCATGCCGCCGAACAGCATCGGCACCTCGCGCGTGCCCGCCGGGACGCCGGGGTTCTCGTCGCCGCCGACGTTCTTGCCGGTCCACACCTCGCGGTAGACCTCAAGGTCGTGGTCCATGCGATTGCCACGACCGCGCGGGCCCACGCCGTCGACGACGAAGTCGTCCTCGCGGATGCCGATCCCGACGCCGAGCGTGAGCCTGCCGCCCGAGACGCCGTCGATGCCCGCGACCTCCTTGGCCAGCAGCGTGGGCGGCCATACCGTGGCGAGCATGATGGTGCTGATCAGGCCGATGCTCTTCGTCGCACCCGCGGCGGCGGCCAGTGCGACGGTGTCCATCACGCCGGGGTAGGCGATGCGGCCCACCGTGGCGAGGGTCGAGAACCCGGCCTCCTCGGCCTTCGCCGCGTAGGCCGGGAGGATCTCCGGGCGGACGTCGCGAACCTGGTTGGGCAGCCCGATGCCGATCTTCATGTGCTGGCGTCTCCTTTGGATGATGTATCAACGTGGCCATTCCAAGGTACCAACACCGACCCGTCCACCCGTGATCCACTCCCGGCCGATGACTTCCGCCCGCCGCGGCGGTCTACCCCGTGGGACCCCGACGAAGGAGAGCCACGACATGACCGACCTGATCGACCTCACGCCCGCCGCCCGGCACCTGACGCAGCTGCTGGCGGGCGTCACCGACGACCAGTTCCCCGCCCGCACCCCGTGCGAGGACTTCACCGTCGGCGACCTGATCGACCACATCGACAACTTCGCCCTGGCGTTCACCGCCGCCGCCACGAAGGACTTCGGCGAGGTCACCAGGGGTGCCCCGGAGCCCGGCGCCGCGAACCTCGGCCCGGACTGGCGCACCCGCGTCCCCGCGCGCCTGGAGGCGCTGGCCGAGGCGTGGGCCAAGCCCGACGCGTGGGAGGGCACCACGCAGGCGGGCGGCGTCGACCTCCCCGCCGCCGTCATGGGCCGCTTCGGCCTCGACGAACTGGTCATCCACGCCTGGGACCTGGCCCGCGCCACCGGCCAGCCGTTCACCTGCGACCAGCGCTCGCTCGACGTCGTGCACGCCCTGGTCACCCCGCAGCCCAACGGCGACCCCAGCGGCCCCTTCGGTCCTCCAGTCGCGGTCCCCGAGGACGCCCCGCAGCTCGACCGCGTGATCGGCTACACCGGCCGCGACCCGCACTGGACGCCGTGACCGAGCAGGGCCTCGACCAGCCTCACCGGAGCCGTGGTGCGCGGCAGGTCGCTGACCTGCCCGTCACCCAGCTCCACGACCCGCCACACCCCGTCCGACCGCTCCACCAGGTCCACCGTCACGAACGGCAACCCCAGACCCGCGACCAGCGGCGCCACCGCGCTCAGGTCCGGGTCGCCGACCACGTCGTGCGGGGTGTCGGGGTGGGGGCCGACCAGCTCGCACCGCCCGTCCACCCACCACGTGCGGACCTCGGCGGACGTGAAGCGTTCGAACCGACGCAACATGAACCCGCCGGCGAACTCGTCGTCGCGCAGTTCCAGGAACCGGCTCGCCACCGCCCACGCCGCCTCGGCGTCGGCGAGGTCCGGCACCAGCGCGGCCTCGTGCCAGTGGTGCTTCATCGACTTCGTGTAGTCGCGCAACACCGCCGCCCCCGCACCGAGCGCCAACCGGGCCGTATCGAACTCCGTCCGCTCGGCTCCGACGGTCCACACCGACTCCGGCGTCACACCCGCCAACGCCTCGTACCAACCGGGCAACTCGTGCGCCCGCCGATACCGCTCGGCATCGGTCCGCACCGCGACCCCGCGCCGGGCCAACGCCTCGGCGAACCCCGCGTAGTGCTCGGACCGCAACATCCACCCGCGGTACACCGCGTCATCGTCCGCCGGAACCTTGGCAACGGCCCGGTCCACGTCCCCACCGCGCGCGAGCACGTCGTGGTCGACCACCGCCACAGCCACTCCGGCGTCCCGCGCGGCACGGGCCTCACCCGCGAAGTGCTCGTCGGGACGGGCGGGGCGCAGGGGATCGGCGGGCACGAGCAGCAGCATCGCCCGAAACTAGCCGTTCGACGCCGCCGGCTCGACCGAGTTGTCGTGCATCACCACCAGTAGTTGTCCTGGGGCGCGTAAGGCTCCTCCAGCGCGGCGATCTCGCCCGCGGTGAGCGTGAGGTCCAAGGCCGCGACGGCGTCCGCCAGGTGGTTGGGCTTCGTGGCGCCCACGATCGGGCAGGACACGACCGGCTTGGACAACAGCCAGGCGAGGGCGACCTGGGCCATGGGGACGCCACGGGCATCGGCGACCTCCTGGAGGGCGTTCACGACGTGTTCGTCGACGTCGCGGTCGAAGGTCTTGGCGACGGTGTCCGACGACGACCGTGCGGTCCGCTCGCCCCACGGTCGCGCCGCCCTGCCCTTGGCCAGCGGCGAGTACGGGGTCAGGCCGACGCCCTGGTCGAGGCACATCGGGATCATCTCCCGCTCTTCCTCCCGCTTGAGCACGTTGTACTGGTCCTGCATCGCCGAGAACGCCGTCCACCCGTTCACCACGGCGACGTGCTGCATCTTGGCGAACTGCCAGGCCCACATCGACGACGCGCCGAGGTAGCGGACCTTGCCCGCCCTGACCAGGCCGTCCAGGGTGGCCATGGTTTCCGCGACGGGTGTCTCGGGGTCGAAGCGGTGCACGTAGTAGACGTCGATGTGGTCGGTGCCCAGCCGTCGCAGGGAGGCGTCGACCTGTTCGAGGATCGCCGTGCGGGACAGGCCGCTGCCGCCGGGGCCGTCGTGCACCTTCCCGCTGACCTTGGTGGCGAGCACGACGTCCTCGCGGCGGGAGAACGTGGTGATCGCCCGCCCGACCAGTTCTTCCGAGGTGCCGCCCTGGTAGACGTTGGCGGTGTCCCAGAACGTGACACCGAGTTCGACGGCCTGCCGGAAGAACGGGGCCGCGCCGTCCTCATCGAGGGTCCACCCGTGCATTCCGGCGGCCGGGTCGCCGTAGCTCATGCAGCCCAGCCCGATCCGGCTCACCTTCAGACCGGTGTCGCCCAGCCGTGCGTACTCCACTTCATCGCCTCCTGTTGATGGCGCGGTCAGCTCGACGGACTTGTCCCGACGTCCGCCCACGTCGCCAGCAGGGTCAGCGCGTCGCGCGACGCGCTGCCGGGCTCGGCGCTGTAGGTGGTGAGGCTCAGGCCGGGGTCGCCGGGCAGCGGCAGCACCTCGAACGCGAGGCTCAGGTCGCCGACGGCGGGGTGGTGGAAGTCCTTGACCCCGTGGTGGTGCAGGCGCACCTGGTGCGCCGCCCAGCGGACGCGGAACTCGTCGCTGCGCGTGGACAGCTCGCCGACGAGGTCCGACAGGTCCCGGTCGTAGGGGTCGCGGCCCGCGGCCGTGCGCAGCGTCGCGACGGTCGTGTTCGCGACCTCGCCCCAGTCGACGTAGAAGTCGAGCGCGCGCGAGTCCAGGAACGCGAACCGGGCGAGGTTCCTCGGTGGCTCGGGGTCGTCCGGCCCCCACGAGTACAGCGCACGGGCGAGCCGGTTGGCCGCGACGACGTCCAGGCGCGCGGTGACCACGAACGCGGGCACGTCGGCCATCGCGTCGAGCAGGTGCCGCACCGCGGGCCGCACCCGCTGCCGCGTCCGCCGGACACGAGCGGTGGTGTTCACCGCGCGGGCCAGGTCGTGCAGGTGCTCGCGCTCGGCCTCGTCCAGCCGCAACGCGCGGGCCAGCCCGTCCAGCACGCTCTCCGAGACGCCCGCCAGGTTCCCGCGTTCGAGCCGCGTGTAGTAGTCGACGCTGACCCCGGCCAGCAGCGCCACCTCCTCGCGCCGCAACCCCGTGACGCGCCGGTTGCGGCCGTAGAGCGACAGCCCCGCCTGCTCCGGCGTGATCGCGGCCCGTCGGCTGGCGAGGAATTGGCGCACGTCGGCCCTGTTGTCCACGCCGTCCAGGCTAGGACCGCCCGCCCGGACGAGGGAGGTTCTGCCGGTACCGGTCAGAACGGGTCCTCCCGCGCCCACCGCCGACCCGGTTGCCTGGACCGCACCCACTCGACGACACGAGGACGTGCACGGCATGACTGACAAGAAGGTCTGGTTCATCACCGGAGCCGGACGCGGCTTGGGCGCGGACGTCGCCAGGGCCGCACTCGCCGCGGGCCACGCGGTCGTGGCCACCGGCCGCGACACCGACCGGGTCGCCCGCGCGGTCGGCGACGCCGACGACCTGCTCGTGACCCGGCTCGACATCACCAGCGCGGACGAGGCGCGCGCCGCCGTGCGGGCCGCCGTCGACCGGTTCGGCCGGATCGACGTCCTGGTCAACAACGCCGCCGCCGCGCAACTGGGGTTCTTCGAGGAGACCAGCCCCGAACTCTTCGAACGGCACTTGGCCACGAACCTGCTCGGCCCGATCACCGTCACCCGCGCCGTGCTGCCCGTGCTGCGCGCGCAGCGGTCCGGCCTGGTCATGACGATCAGCTCCACGTCCGGCTTGCAGGGCATGGAGTTCATCTCCGCCTACGCCACCGCCAAGTTCGGCCTGGAGGGCTGGATGGAGTCCCTCGCGCCGGAGATCGCCCCCTACGGGATCGGCGCGACCCTCGTCGAGCCCGGCGCGTTCCGCACCGAGCTGCTCAGCGAGGAGTCGTCGACCTACGGCGACCACCCGGTCGACGACTACGCCGACCGCACCGCCGAGGCGGTGGCGTGGTGGCGGTCGTTCCACGGCGCGCAGGACGGCGACCCGGCCAAGCTCGCCGCCGCCCTGGTGACCGTGGCCGCGCTGGAGAAGCCGCCGCTGCGGTTCATCGCCGGAACGGACGCCGTCGGCGTGGCCGAGCGGAAGGCGGCCGACCTGCGGGCGCAGGTGGACGCCTTCCGCGACCTGTCACTGGCGCTGGATCACCCGCGGAAGTAGGGCGTCACCCAGTAGTTGCTGTCGTGCCACGAGTCGGTGGGGAAGCCCCCGTCGACGCCGTAGTGGTAGACACCCGCGCCGTGCACGCCGTCGTGCGGTGCGATGAACGGCGCGTTCACCACGGTCCCGGTGAAGAAGTCCTCCGACCCCACGTACCCGCCGGCGGGCGTGTAGTACGAGACGACGTAGTCGGTGCCCGCCGTCACCGGGACCGGGGTCGGCAGCGTGACCTTCGTGCTGAACCCGGTGGCCGTGCTCGCCTGCTCGGCCAGCAGGTCGCCTTCGCCCGACCACACCCGCGCGGTGATCGCGCCCTGGTAGTCGCCGCGGATCACGGACACCGCCGTGATCAGGCCCGGCCGGTCGAACCGCACCCGCGTGCCCAGTTCGACCGGCTCGGTGTCCGGGTCGTGGGGGTAGGTGAACGCGGACAGCCAGAAGCCGCAGTCGTTGCAGGAGACCGGGGGAGGGGATCCGGCGACGCCGACGTGCAGCGTCCTCGCCACGGTCGGCGGACCGACCACCGAGTTCGTCGACGACCGCGCCACCACCGTCAGGACCCCCGGCTCGGTCGGGGTGTAGGCGTAGCGCCACGACTCCCTGGTGCCCACCTCGAACCAGGTCCCACCGCCGTCCACGCTCAGCTCGACCGAGATGATCCCACCTGCCTCGCCGTTCCACGCGTTGCCGGTGAACAGGACCGGAACGCCGACCTCCACCGCCGCCCCGGTGGTCGGCGTCTGGATCGCGGCCCGAGGCGCGTCGGCCGACGCGGGCGTCGTGCCGGACAGGACGAGCGTGACCGCCGCGACCACCGCGGCCAGCCTGGGTAACCAGGACATGCGCACTCCCTAGGGGCAGAACGGGAACAGACCCGTTCTGCCCCCACCGGGGAGATCGTCTACCGGCTGCGGGCCGCTACGCGCTCAGCTCACCGGTACCGGTCTGGCGTAGTACTCCTGCACACGGGTGATCCAGTAGTAGCCGTCGGTGGGCGCGTCCACCGGCACGGCCGAGGTGTTGGCGGGCTGGGGGACACCGCGGGTCGCGGTGCCGACACCCGCGCCCATGAGGATCGACACGACCCCTGCGGCCGCCGCCTCCTGGAAGTGCGACCCCCACGTCACCGTCGAACCGCTGACGGTCAGCTTCGGGTCGCGCCACTCGTTGCGGGTGAAGTACTCCAGCCGCGCGCCGGACGCGGTGAAGCTGTCGCCGAAGAAGAACGTCGACGCGGAGTCCTCGCACTGCTGCATGGTGTTCGGCAGCACCGGGAACCGGCCGGAGGAGTTGTACTCCGTCGGACTGGTCCTGGTGGTGCCGTTGATGTGGCCCACCGGCACCTGCCAGAGCACGACCGGCAGCGACAGCGTCTGCTTCAACGTCTTGGCGAACAGCAGGTAGTTGTTCCACAGGTCGTTGTTCCAGAACCACGTGGCCCGCGCCGGGTCGCCCGCCAGGCTCGGCTCCGCGCACATCGCGTCGAGGCCGTACTTGTCGATCGACACGAACTCCGCCGCGTACCCGACACCCGCCTTCAACGCGAACGTGGCGTTCGCGCGGGCGTTGTCCACGATCCGCTGCTTGCCCGCCTCGAACCCGAACGCCTCGGTGGAGTGCACGATCCCGTTGCCCGGCGCGCCGGAGGCCGCCCACAGGTTGAGCTGCCAGCCCAGGAAGGCGTGCGGCGTGTGCTTCTTGAGCGCGTAGTTCATCGCCTTCACGAACCCGGTGAGGGTGTTCGGGAAGTCCGGGTCCACGCCGCGCACGAGCGCGCCGGAGTCGTAGGCGCCGCTGGTCGCGGCGGGCATCCGCTCCGGGTCGTTGCCGTAGGTGCCGGCGTACTGCTGGAGCAGGTAGCCCAGCGTGTCCGGCTCCAGCACGTAGCCGACGTTCCCGGACCCCATGATGTTCGTGGCCGTGGTCGCGATCTCCTTCAGACCACCGAACACCTGGTTCACGTAGCTCGAGCTCTGGAGGTTCGACCACATGACGCTCGGCGAGTCGCTGTTGCCGCCCATGGCGTACACGACGAACACCGGCGTCAGCCCGTTCGCCTTGCTCTTGCCCGCCAACCGCTCCGCGCGGCCCTTCCACTCGGCGATCTGCTGGCCGCCGTTGAGGTACAGGTACCCGTAGTCGACGTTCGAGCCCGCGGGGAACCGCGGCTTCACCTTGGCGAAGAACCGGTCGGTCCCGTCGAACGGCTCGTAGACCGTGCCGACCGACAGGTACGGCGGATGCCACCCGGCGGGCGGCGGACCACCCGCGTCGGTCTTCACCGACACCGCCGCGCTCGCGCCGGACAAGTTCCCGGCGGCGTCCTTGGCCCGCACGGTGAACACGTACGTCGTCTCCGGCGACAACCCGCTCACCGTCGCCGTCAACCCGGTCGCCGTGGTCGCGGGCAGCCCGTCGCGGTACACCTCGTAGGAGGCGACCCCCACGTTGTCCGTCGAGGCGTTCCACGCCAACGACACCGTGTTCGCCGTCTTCGCCGTGGACCGCGCGTTCTGCGGCACCGAGGGCGCGGTGGTGTCGTCCGGCGTGCTGCCGTCGCACGCCTTGCCGTTCAACTTGCAGTTCGACGGCACCGCACTGGCCCCACCGGGCGTCCCGTTGAACCCGAACGACGCCGTCTGACCGGGCGCCAACGTCCCGTTCCACCCCTTGTCGACGAACGTGAAGTGACTGCCGGCCTGCGTCATCGTGGCGTCCCAGGAACTCCCGATGGCCGAGCCGGAAGGAAGATCGAATTCCACCTTCCACCCGCTCACGGTGGAGGTCCCGGTGTTCTTCACGGTGTACTCCCCGGAAAACCCGGACCCCCAGTCCGACACCTTCCGGAACACGGCGGAAGGCCCAGCGGCCCCAGCCGGACCAGCGAAAACCAACAACCCGGCCACGACGACAACCGCCGTCCCCAGAGCCGTCAAGGAGCGTCTGCCCATTCTTCCTCGATCCGGTCGTGGCGGCGGCCAGAATGCTCGGAAGTGTGGTCTAGACCTCTACGGAAAACAAGGGGTTGACGGCACCTGACCTGGGAAACGCCGAAACCGGAGCCCCGCCGCGGGCGTGTGCGGCGGGGCTCCGGTCACGGCCCGGCGCTCAGGAGGAGTGCGGGCACGTGTCGCGGTACTCGGCGATCGTCAGGCTCGGCGACGGGGCCGGGCAGAGGAACTGCTCGTAGCGGGTGTCGTTGTCGATGAAGCGCTTCAGCCACGAGATGCTGTACTTCGCGATCGTCGTGTTCGAGCTGTTCGGCGTGAAGTGCGTCGCGCCCCGCAGCTCGAGGTACGCCTTGTCCAAAGTGGACGGCAGGGTGTTGTAGAACGGCGACGAGTGCGACGCCACCGGCGCGATGGTGTCGCCGTCCGCGCCGACCACCAGCGTCGGCACGCGGACGTCGCCCCACGTCTTGTCGGTGTGCCACCCGGTCAACGGGATCGCCGCCTGGAGCGACGGGCGCTGCGCGGCCGCTCGCAGGGTGCCGCCACCGCCCATCGAGTGACCCATCACGCCGAGCCGGGTGGCGTCGATCCGGGTGCGGACCGTGCTGCGCTGGGTCAGGTAGTCCAACGCCGCCAACAACTGCGTCGCCCGGCTGTCGGGCTGGTCGAGCGTGGTGATCGTGTCGATGGTGAACACCACGAAGCCCTGCGAGGCGATGCGCGGGCCCAGCCACGAGATCGACGACTGGGTCCCGGTGTAGCCGGGGGAGACCGCGATGGCCCCGAACGTGCCCGACGCGGTGCTGGTCGGGTAGTAGATCGTGCCGCCGCCGAAACCGCTGACGGACAACGACGACACCGAGGTCGACGAGGTCGCGAACGAGCCGCGGGACGCCTCGATGCTGGAGTTGGTCGGTGCGGGGCCGCGCTCGTAGGGGTTTTCCGCGGCACTGGCAGGGGAGGCCGTGACGGCGGCGCCCAGGAGGGCCGCCGTCAGGGTCACCGTCGTGAAAACGCTGCGAAGCTGCACGTCGTTGTACACCCCGAATCGTGGAGGAGGGGACCTGTGCCGTGTCGGGACTGTTACCGGCACGTCTCATCCTGGTGTCCCCGCCCGCCGCTCCGCATCGGTGCAACCACTAGCCCACCAGTTTGACCTCCTCCGGAGTGGGCCGCTTCTCGCTGTAGGACTTCACCTCACCGGTCTGCGTGTCCGTGGTCTTGGCCTCCTGCAACGTCTTCACGCTGCCGTCCGCCTCGATCCGGAACACCAGCGCGCCCGTGTAGCCCGCGTGGTCGTCCTTGCCGTACGCGAACGGCGTGAGCCCCGGACCCTTCAGCTCACCCGACGACATCGCGTCGAGGAGCTTCTGCCGCGTCAGGTCCTTGCCCGCGGCCTTGAGCGCCTGCGAGAACGTGTAGGCCTGCACCATCCCGTACACCAGCGTGTCCGTGAACGCCTCCTGCGGGATGTACTTGTCGTGGATCCCCTTGAAGAACGTCGTCCACGCGTCGTCGCCGCCGCGCACGCTCGGCAGGTACCGCGTGCCGATGATGCCCGTCAGCAGCGCCCCGCCGGACACCTGCGCCCCGCCCTGCTTCGCGAACTGCTCCACCAGCCCGGTCAGCGTCGCCGGGTCCGCGCCGATGCTGGACACCACGAGCTGCGGCTTGTAGCCGATCTTCAACGTCGTCAGGATCGTCAACGCCATGAACGCCGGGATGCACTCGCACACCACGACTTCCGCGCCCGCCGCCTGCAACGCCGAGATCTGCGGCGTCACGTCGGTGTTGGCCGGGTCGTAGGTCTTGCGCTCCACGATCTGGTCCTTGATGAACTGGTCGAGCCCCTTCTGCGTGTCCGTGCCGACGTCGTCGCCCTGCACCAGCAGCCCGACCTTCTTGCCCGCGAAGTTGTCCTTGATGTACTGCCCCTGGATCTTGCCCTCACGGGTGTAGTCCAGCTGGTACCCGAAGGTGTTCGGGTGCTTCTCCGGCGAGTTCCACAGCAGCGCGCCCGACGAGACCAGCACGTCCGGCACGCCCTCGCCGGTCAGGTAGTCCAGCACCTTCGAGTGCGTCGGCGTGCCAAGCCCACCGACGATCGCGAACACCTTGTCCTGCAGCACGAGCTTCTTGACGACCTCGACCGTCTTGGTCGGGTTGTACCCGTCGTCCTCGACCTTGTAGGTGATCTTCCGCCCGTTGATCCCACCGCTGTCGTTGACGTAGTCGTAGACCGCCTTCGCACCAACGGAAATCCTGCTGTAGCCCGGCGCGGCGGGCCCGGTCAACGGCTGGTGCGTGCCGATGACCACCTCGGTGTCGGTGACCCCCGGCGCGGGCTCACCCTTCTGGGCCCCGCTGTTCGCGGGCGTCTCACCCGCACCACCACACGCCGCGAGCACCAGTGCGGAGGCCAGCGCGACCGCCAGGACGGAACGACTGCTTCTCATAGAGACTCCCATCGGTGGAGACCCCGGCGTCGCTGCCGGGGATGAACCGGTCCCGCATCGCCCGACCACCCGAGCGGCGACATGTCGGCTACCCCGAAACGTCGGCGATGTTGACCAAGTGGAAAAGACAGGACGACTTGGCGTTCCTGGTCGACGTGTCGTCGGTGCCGCTGCAACAGACTTTGCGACACCTGCAACTGGCGTTCACGGCGTTCCGGAGCAAGCGAGCCCGGCACCCGAGGTTCAAGTCCCGCAAGCGCGGCCGTGGGAGCGCGGAGTTCACCCGTTCGGCGTTCCGCTGGCGGGACGGGCACTTGTGGTTGGCGAAGCTGGACCAGCCGCTGGCGATCGTGTGGTCCCGGCCGCTGCCGGAGGGAGCCGAGCCCTCGACCGTGACGGTGTCGCGGGACGCCGCAGGCCGCTGGTTCTGCTCGATCCTGGTCGAGACCAGCGTCGAACACCTGCCCGCGGTGACCGCGGAAGTCGGTGTCGACGCCGGACTGACGGCGCTGGTCACCTTGTCGACCGGGGAGAAGATCGCCAACCCACGTCACGAGCGAGCTGACCGCCTGCGCTTGGCAAGGGCGCAGAAGGCGCTGTCGCGCAAGCAGAAAGGGTCTGAAAACCGAGCGAAGGCCCGTGTCCGGGTAGCGCGCGTCTACGCGCGGGTGGCGGACCGGCGCCGCGACCACCTGCACAAGTTGTCCACTCGACTCGTTCGTGAGAACCAAACGATCGTGATCGAGGACTTGGCAGTGACCAATATGGTGAAGAACCGGTCGTTGGCCCGAGCGGTCTCGGATGTGGCGTGGTCGGAGTTGCGGTCGATGATCGAGTACAAGGCCGCGTGGTACGGGCGCACGGTGATCGTGCTGGACCGGTGGTACCCGTCCAGCACGACCTGCGGCAAGTGCGGGCATCTGCTCGACACCCTGCCGCTCGGTGTGCGGGACTGGACCTGTCCCGGTTGCGCTGCCGTGCACGATCGGGACGTCAACGCGTCCCGTGTCATTCTGGCCGCCGGGCGGGCGGTCGCAGCCTGTGGAGACGGTGTCAGACCACACCGGCGTTAGTTGGTGGGGCAACTGTCGCGACCTCCCTTCGGGGAGCGGAAGCAGGAACCGTCCGCTGCGAGGCGGACAGGAACCCCGGCCTTCGGGCCGGGGGAAACGTCAAGTTTCTCCTCGTTGAGACGGAGACTGAGACGGGTTCGGGCGTCGTACCCGGACCCACACCTTGCGCAGGCCGCCTTGGATCCCCGCCGGGAAGGCGAGGACGATCACGATGAGCACCACGCCGTACAGGGCGAGCGGGAGGTTGTCGGAGATGTCGGTGCGCAGGTCCAGCAGGTCGGCGAGGTCGTCGGTCCACACCTGGAAGTAGACGAGCGCCAGCGCCCCCCACAGCGCCCCCCACAGGCTGCCCAGGCCGCCCAGCACGAGCGCCGCCAGCAGCGACAGCGACAGCGCCACCGTGAACGACCCCGGCGCGGCCGTGCCCAGCAGGAACGCCTGCAAACCGCCCGCCAGCCCGCCGCACGCCGAACTCACCAGGAACGCCAGGATCTTCGTCCGTCCCACGTGGACACCCGCCAACGACGCCGCGACCTCGTCGTCGCGCACCGCCCGCAGCGTCCGGCCGAGCTTGCCGCGCGCCAGGTTCGCCAGGAACACCAGCGCCAGCAGCACCGCCAGCCACACGATCCACGCCTGCCACCGGGTCGGCGGCACGCCCGCCAACGCCGCGGGCTGGCTGTTCACCGTGAAGCTCAACCCGTTGCTGCCCGCGAACAGGTCGGGGAACCGTTGTGCCACAGCGGGAAGCCCCACGGCCAGCGCCAGCGTCGCACCGGCCAGGTACGGCCCGCGCAACCGCGCGGCCGCCGCGCCCGCCAGCAGCCCGGCGATCCCGCCCGCGACGGTCGCCAGCAGCAGGTCCGCCCAGATCGGGAACGACGGCACCCGCTTCACCAGCAGCGCCACGGTGTACGCGCCGATGAACATGAAAGCGCCGTGCCCCAACGACACCTGCCCGTTGAACCCGGTCAGCAGCGCCAACCCGGCCACCGCGACCAGGTAGTAGCCCACGGTCGCGATCCGCAGGTTCGTGAACGGGTCGGTCGCCACCGTCAGCAGGACCAGCAGCACCAGACAACCCAAGGCTGCCAGCAGGTGCACGACGATCGGGGGAAGGTTCTTCACACTCGCCTCGCGGTTGCTCGACCGAACAGACCCGCCGGACGGACCGCCAGCACGGCGACCAGGATCGCCAACGCCGCCAGCGGCACCAGTTCCGGCCCGAACAGCCCGGACACGTACGACAGCCCGATCCCCAACCCCAACCCGCCGACGATCGTGCCGAGCGGGTTGTCCAACCCGCCCAGCACCGCCGCCGTGAGCGCGAACACGAACACCTCGTCGAGCGCGGTCGGCGAGATGAACGGGGGAATGGCCAGCATCCCGGCCAGCGAGCCCACGCCCGCCGCCAGACCCCAGCCGATCGTCAGCATCACCCCGACCCGCACGCCCACCAGCCGCGCCACCTCGGGGTTGAACGCCGCCGCCCGCATCCGCAGGCCCAGCGGCGTGAACTTGAACAGCAGCAGCACTCCGGCGGCCGTCACCACGACGGCCAGCACCGCGAACAGGTCCGCCGCGGCGAACCGGCCGCGGAAGTCGAACGCGTAGGAGAACGCGTGCGGCTCGTTCGACCAGATCATCCCGGCCACGGCCTGCAACACCAGCAGCAGGCCCAACGTGGCGATGATCGCGCTCAACTCGCCCGCGTCGCGCAGCGGCCGGATCAGCAGCCGCTCCACCACGACCCCCAGCAGCGTGCCGACGACGATCGCCGCCGCGAAGCCGAGCCAGTAGCTTCCCGTGCCCTTCGTGACGGAGTACGCCACGTAGCTGGAGATCAGCGCCAGCGCGGGCTGCGCGAAGTTCACCACGCGGGTGGCGCGGTAGATGATCACCAGTGACAGCCCCAGCGCGGCGTAGACCGCCCCGCTGGACAGGCCGCCCAGGGTCAGGTTCACGAACGTGGTCATCCCGGACCCCTTCCGATCAGAAACCGAGGTAGGCGTGGCGGAGCTGGTCGTCGGCCAGCAGCGTGTCGGCGTCGTCCGACGCCACCACCGCACCGAGGCCCAGCACGAAACCGTGGTCGGAGATGGACAGCGCGCTGCGCGCGTTCTGCTCGACCAGCAGCACGGTCAACCCGGTGGCGGCCCGCAGGTCCCGCAGCACCGCCATGATCTTCGCGGCGACCAGCGGTGCCAACCCGAGCGACGGCTCGTCCAGCAGCAGCATCCGCGGTCGGCCCATCAGCCCGCGGCCGATCGCCAGCATCTGCCGCTCGCCGCCGGACAACGTGCCCGCAGCCTTCGCCCGCCGGGGGACCAGCGGCGGGAACAGCTCCAGCACCTCGGCCAGCGCCGCGCCCCGGTCCGCCTTGTCCTTGCGCCACAACGCGCCCAGCCGCAGGTTCTCCTCCACGGTCAGCTCCGGGATCACCCCGCCGCCCTCGGGCACGTGCGCGATCCCGAACCGCGCGATCCGGTCCGTCGACAACGCCGTCACGTCCTCGCCGAACGCCGTGATCCGCCCCGAACTCGGCCGCACCAGCCCGCTGACCACCCGCAGCAGCGTCGTCTTGCCCGCCCCGTTCGCGCCGAGGATGGCGGTGATGCTGCCCTCCTCGACCTTCAGCGTCACGTCCGACAGCGCGCGCACCAACCCGTAGTGCGCCGTCAGCCCCGCGATCTCAAGCACTCGGCAGCTCCTCGGGCGTGGTGCCGAGGTACGCGTCGGCGACGGCGGGGTCGACGCGCACCTCGTCGGGGGTGCCGGACGCGATGACCTCACCGAAGTCGAGCACCACGACCTCGTCGCACACCCGCATCACCAGGTCCATGTGGTGCTCCACCAGCACGACCGCGGTCGACTCGGTCAACCCCCGGATCCGCTCGGCCAGCTCGTCCATCTCCCCGGAGGACAGCCCGCTGGCCGGTTCGTCGAGCAGCAACAACTCCGGCTCCGACACCAGCGCACGAGCCAACGCCACGCGCTTGCGCACGCCGTAGGGCAGCGCGCCGGGATGCAGGTGCGCCACGTGGGCGACGTCCAGCTCCGTCAACACCGCCATCGACCGCTCCCGCAACTCCCGCTCGTCGCGCGCCGACTTCCCGGTCCCCAGCAACGACGCCAACGCCCCGGTCCGCGCGAGCCTCCCCGCACCGGTCATCACGTTCTCGAGCACGGTCAACCCACCGAACAACCCGAGCCCCTGCAACGTCCGCGCGATCCCGAGCCCGGCCAGCTGGTCGGGCCGGTGCCTGCGCAACAACCGCCCCTTCCACCGCAACTCCCCGGTGTTGGGCCGGATGAACCCGCACACGACGTTGAACAACGTCGTCTTGCCCGCCCCGTTCGGCCCGATGACCCCGACGACGGTGTTGGGTCGAATGGCGAGGGACACTTCACGCAGCGCCACCAGCCCGCCGAACCGGACCGTGACACCGCCTACGTCCAGCAACTTCTCGTGGGAAGTGATCGTCATGGGCCTGCTTCCACGTACCGGCGGTGGTTCGCAGCAGTCTGGGCTGATCATCGAGGCGCGGCATCGGTGGAATCACCAGTCGTGGGGTCTCAAAACTAACGTTGATAGGTAAATTCCGGTCCAAGCCCTTCCCCATTTCGTCACCCGCGCGCAACACTGTCCGGTATGGCTCCCGAGGTCGTTTTGCGCGGTCGGCACCAGGAGCGCGGCGCTGTCCGGGAGTTGCTCGACGCCACGCGGGCCGGTCGGGGGGCGGCGCTGGTCGTCACGGGTGGGCTCGGGGCGGGCAAGTCCGCGTTGCTCCGTCTGGCGCACACGGCGGACTTCCGGGTGTTGACGGCGCACGGTGTGCCCGCCGAGTCGGCGCTCGACGGCGCGGGCCTGCACCGGCTGCTGCACCCGGTGGCGGACCGCGTTCCCGAGGCGTTGCGGGTGGCGGTCGGGTTGGCTCCCGGTGCTCACCGGCGCGCGTTCGCGCTGAACACCGAGGTGCACCGGCTGGTGTGCGAGGTGGCCGCTCAACGCCCGGTGCTGGTGCTCGTCGACGACGCCGGGCTGCTGGACCGGACTTCGTTGGAGGCACTGGCGTTCCTCGCCCGCCGGGTCACCGATCACCGCGTCGCCGTGCTGTTCGCGCTGGAGCCGCACCGCGGCGACAACCCCCTCGTCGGGCTGCCCGTGCTGCCGCTGCGCCCGTTGGACGATCCCGCCGCGCTGGCCGTCCTCGCCGACCACAACCCCCTCGGCGTGTCGGAGGACTTCGCCGAGGAGGTGCTGGACCTCGCGGGCGGCAACCCGCTCGCGCTCACCGAACTCGCGGCCACGGGACGGCTCGCGCCGGACAGCGTGCTGCGGTCCCGGTTGCGGGCCAGGTTCCACGCCCTGTCACCGGATGCGCGACGGCTCGTGCTGCTCGCGGTGGCGGACGAGGACCTCGAACTCGACACCGTCGTGCGCGCGGAACTGGAGCTGGACGCGTTGGAGGAGGCCCGTGACAGCGGTCTGCTCGCGGTGCGCGGTGAGCACGTCGTCGTGTCGTCGGGTCTGACGCGGTCCGTGCTGCGCACGGAGGTGCCGATCCGCGAGCACCGCCGGGCGCACGCGCTGCTGGCCGACGTCCTCGACCCGGACCACCACCGGTCGCGGTGGCTGTGGCACCGGGCCGCGATGAACCGCGAGGCGGCCAACGGCTTGGCCGCCGACCTCGCCGCCGCGGCCGAGAGCGCCCGGCGCGCGGGCGACTACGCGGCTTCTTCCCAGGCGCACCAACGGGCCGCCGCGCTGACCCGGTCGCCGGACGCCAAGGCCGCCCACCTGATCGCCGCCGCGGCCGACCACTGGTCGGTCGGCCGACCACGGCAGTCGCGCGCGAGCCTGCGCGAGGCGCGCGCCTACACGCGCGGGCGGGAGTTACGGGGCCTGACCGACTTCGTGCGCGGCGGCATCGAACTCGGCGACGGCGTGCCGGGGTCGGCGGTGCGCAACCTGCGCAAGGCGTCGGACGACCTGCTGGACTCCCACCGCACGTTGGCCATCACCGCGCTGGTGTTCGCCGCCGAGGCGGGCAGCATCGCGGGCGACCAGGCCGACCACGCCCTGACCGCCGCCCGCGCCGCGCGCCTGCGCCGCCCGGACGAGCCGCCGGTGACGCAGCTGATGTTCGACCACCTGGAGGGCATGGCGGCCACGTTCGCCGGTCGCCACCGCGTCGCGAAGCCCGCGCTGGAACGGGCGGTGCGGCTGGCGACGAACCTGTCGGACCCGCGGTCGAAGATCTGGGGCAGCCAGGCGGCGTACGTGCTCGGCCACGCCACCCCGTCGCTGGAACTGGCCACGCAGGCCGTGGCGGCCGCGCGGGACAGCGGCATGGCGTCGCTGGTGCCGTGGGCGCTGGTGTACCGGTCGTTGGCGGCGTTGCTGCTGGACCAGCACTCGATCGCGTCGGACAGCTCGCTGGAGGGCGTGCGCGAGGCGACCGCGATGGGGCAGCCCAACACCGTGGTCGACCACCTGACGATCCTGGCGCTGATGGCGGCGTTGCAGGGCAACAAGGCCACGGCCGTGCACCGCCTGCACCTGGCCGCCGCGGACGTGGCCCGGCGTGGTCTCGGCAGGCCGAGCACGTTCAGCTCGTGGGCGTTGGCGTGCGTGGACCTGGTGGACGACCGGCCGGTGGACGCGCTGAACCGGTTGCGGCTGCTGGCGGTCGGCACCGGTCGTGTGCACCCCGGTATCAAGGTGATGACCGCGCCGCACTTCGTGGAGGCGGCGGTGGCGTGCGGCCAGCAGGCGAAGGCGGTCAACGTGCTGCGGCAGTTCGAGGGTTGGGCGGCGAGCACGGGCTGCCCGGCGCGGCTGGCGTTGTCGCACCGCTCACGCGCGCTGCTGGCGGGCTCGGAACCCGAGGCGGACGCCCACTTCCTGGAGGCGATCCGCCTGCACCGCGCGGGCGGCACCCCAATGGAGCTGGCGAAGACCGAGCTGTTCTACGGCCACCGCCTGCGCCGAGGCCGCAGGCCGAAGGTCGCGCGCGAACACCTCCGCGACGCGCTGAAGATCTTCCAGCAGTACGACTCGGAACACTTCGTCAACCGCGTCCGCGCCGAACTGCGCGCCTCCGGCGACACCATCACCACCACCAAAACCGCCCCCACGGCCGCCCTCACTCCGCAGCAGTCCCAGATCGCCCGCCTGGTGGCCGAGGGCGCGACGAACCGCGAGATCGCCGCCCAGCTGTTCATCAGCCACCGCACGGTCGAACACCACCTCCGCAACATCTTTGCCCGACTGGAGGTCCGCTCCCGCGTGGAACTGACCCGGCTGCTCGGCTGATCGGCCCAGACCGACCGGTCCGCGACCTCGACAAGCGCGGCGGTGTCGGCCATGCTCGTGATCTCCCTCGCAGCCCGAATCCCATGATCGACATCTCCGTCGGGTCGTGGAAGTCTTCGGGGACCAGTCGAGTGGAACACCGGAGGGTCAGGTGGAGGACTCCGCGCAGTGGCAGGGCGAGGAGGTCGTGCTGCGGCTCATCGCCGTCGCGAGCCGCACCAGCACGGTCTGCTTCCTGGCGGCCGTGTGGTCGATCATCGCGCCGCTCGCGTTCGACCGCACCGTGCTCAGCGAGAAGCTCGCCGGGTTCTGGGTGGTCGTGGCGATCGGTGGCGCGGTGCTGGTGCTGTCGATGGTGCGCGCCATGGCGCCGCTGGACGCGCCGTGGCTCAGCGTCGTCACCGCCGTGCTGGGCATCTGGTCGATCGGCGAGACGTTGCGGAGCTACACGCTCGCCGACGGGGTGCCGATCGCGATCAGCGGGATCGTCGTCGGCTCGGCGATCATCGCCGCGTCCGCCACGAGCGCCGCGGCCACGTACCGCGCCCGCCAGATAACGGCGGGATAACGTTCCATCGTTGTATTGATCCCCTCGGGGGTCGGTTCCGTATGCCCGTGCGTTGGCGTCCATCGGTTCCGTACCCGAGGGGGACGAGCGTCGTGGCCATTCGTGTCGTTCGAGCGGCAGTGCTGACCAGCCTCCTGGCGCTCGTGTTCATGCTCCTGGTCGTGGTGGGCAGCGCGATCGGCGCTGACAGGGACGCCTCGCCGCGCTCGCAGGCCGTGCCCACCGGGATCGTGCTGGTCGCGGACTCGACGCTGGTCGTGGCGCAGTCCGACACCGTCCAGGCGCCACCGCCGGGCGCGGTCGTGCAGAAGGGCGGTCCCGCCGCCGCGGCCACCGCGCGGACGATCGACATCGTCGTCGTCTCGGCCCTGGTCTTCCTGGGCCTGTGGGTCTGGGTGCGGGTCGGCAACGCCCGCAAGGGCCACTGACCCCGTCCCGGATACCGGGAACGGGTGGCCACTCTGCGTCATCATGTTCGCTTGACCGGTTTAGTGGCCGTCGCTAGTGTCGGACTCGATCTCGGTAACGGCACTGTTACGTTCCGCCAGTCGTCGCGGATTCGGATCGGTCCGCCTCGCGCTCGTGTCGAATGGCGGGGAACTGTCGATTTCGGGTCGAGCGGCGGCCTTCCTCCGAAGGATTCCCATGCCAACGCACAAAATCGGGGTGGTCGTGCACGGCGGTGACCCGCTGTCGCGCGCCGGGCTCGTCGGAATCCTGGAGCAGCGCGACGACCTTGTCGTCCTGGAGGACGGGGCCGCGCGGGCGGACGTGGCCGTGGCCATCGAGGACCGGGTGGGCTCGGGCGCGGTGGTGCGGCTGCGGAAGCTGGTGATCAGCATGGACAAGCGGGTCGTGCTGGTGACCGACGAGCTGAGCGAGTCCCAGGTCGGGATGGTGCTCGACGCGGGCGTGCAGAGCGTCGTCTGGCGGCGTCAGGCGACCGGGGAACGCCTGGTCAGGGCGGTGGAGACCGCGGCGAGGGGCGAGGGCGACGTGCCGTCGGACCTGCTGACCCGCCTGCTGGCCCGGCTGCGCGACGTGCACCGGCGGACCGGGGTGGACCTCCCGGCCGCCGCCGAGCCGACCCCGCGCGAGGTGGGCGTGCTCCGGCTCGTCGCGGACGGCCTGGACACCAAGGAGATCGCGGGCAGGCTGTCGTACTCCGAGCGCACGGTGAAGGGCCTGCTCCACGACGTGATGGTGCGCAGGCAGTTGCGGAACCGGGCGCACGCCGTCGCTTTCGCGGTGCGCGAGGGCTACATCTGATCGGCGAAGCGGTATTTGCGGTGGTCGTTTTCCGAAAACGCGACCACCGGCGATAATCGATTGCCTTTCGTCCCCGAACGAGGCATTTCTGCCGCACGAGGCAGCATTTCTGCCGGTTGCCCCGGCGGTCCAACCGCGGTGACCGGCGGTCACCGTTCGACGGTCGACGTCAGCCGCCCCGGCAGGCCCGCGAGGAACCGGTCGAGGTGCACCGCGCGGACCTCGAGGTCGTTCGCGCACTTGTGGGACAGGTCGTACCGGGCGGGCCGGTCGTCGTCGTGGAAGTACACCGCGCGCGGCCGCCCGTCGTCGGCCAGCTCGAACACCGGGTTCGCCACCAGGAAGTCCCGCACCGCCGGGGTGTCGCGGGTGGCCGCCCACCACACCCGCAGCCTGCCCGTGTGGTTCGGCGCCACGGTGGCGGTCGGCCCGAAGCGGCGCTTCCACTGGAAGATGCCCTGGCTGATCCACGCCTCCACCGCGCCGAAGTCCACCCGCGCGCACTCGTTGTCGTCCGCCCACTCCAGCAGCAGGTGGTAGAGCGCCTTGAGCGCGCCGTCGTCGTGGTGCACTCGGCTCCCGTCGAGCACACCGAGCAGCCGCACGGTCAGCACCGAGCCGTCCGGGCTCCGGTGGCACAGCACGCCCGCGGTGCGCTGCCCGTCGACCACGGCGAACGCCAGCAGTCCACGCCGGAACAGGCACTCGTGCGCCCGTTCCCTGGTCTCGTTGCGCGTCCGGTCGCCGTGCCTCAGTTCCATCGTCGGCACGTGCATCCGGTCGTAGAAGAAGTCGAACGACTCCTCGTCGGTGGCGACCTCGATCGTCACGGTCCGGCTGTTGCGCAGCGCGGTGAACCACTGCCGCTCCCGCTTGGACACCCCGCGCCGCCACGACCCGTCGCCCGCGAGGTCGACCGCCAGGTGCAGCCGGTACGGCAGCACGAGCGCGTGGTCCCGCGGCAACGCCCGGACCTGCGCCGCCGTGCCGCTCACGGCCACCAGGTCCGCGTCCGGTGGACCGCCCGGCGTGAACAGCCGCCCCCGGTCCACCGGGTGTTCGACCCGGCTCACCGTCGCCGCGCCGCCGATCTCCCGGCGCTGCTCCAGGAGTTGTCGGACCACCACGCCGTGCCGCACCCCGGCGTAGCCGATGCTCGGCCCGTCGGGGCCCGCCGTCGACACGGTCGAGGTGAACCGGCGCAGCCGGGTGTCCACCTCGCTGCGCAGCGCGGCCAGTCTCGGGTCCTCGCTCTGGTCCCAGGAGTAGCCGGCGCGCAGGCGCCACCGGTGCGCCTCGGTGCGAACGTTCACGGGACGGCTCCACGGGTAGGTGATCGGGAACCGATCCTGCTCACGGCGGGGCCGAGGGGGAACGTCCGCGCGGACGGACCTTTCGTGCAGGGGGTCGCGTTGTGGCGAGGTATTCTCGCCGAAGTGGAACTCGCGTGGAAGCGCGATCCATGATCTTGTCCGATCATCTGTCCACCATTCGGGCTCCCCCTGGAATTCGACAGAGGGGGAATGGGGTGCGGTTCTCCGGCATTGTCGGGGTATTGGCAGGTGAAAGCCGTCGACTGTCCTTTATGAACACGAATTCCCCTGGCTGAGGCCTTTTTCTGTCATCTCGATTGGCGCGCCCGGAGATCACCGCCGCTACGCTGGAAGTCCGCCCAGTGTTAAGGAAATCCGGAATGTCCATGCGCAAAATCGCCGTGGTGGTCCACGACGGCGACCCGTTGTCCCGTGCCGGTGTCATCGAGTTCCTGGAAAATCGGTCCGACCTGGTCGTGCTGGACGGGCTCGAATACCGCGAGGGGAGCGTGGCGGTGGTGCTGGTCGACGTGCTGGACGCGTCGACCGTGTCGAGGCTGCGCGGGCTCGTCGCGGACCTGGACCAGAGGGTCGTGCTGGTGGTGGGGGAACTCGACGAGGCGCAGGTGGGAATGGTGCTCGACGTCGGCGCGCGCACCGTCGTCCTGCGCCACCAGCTCACCGCGGAACGCCTGGTCAAAGCGGTGGAAGCCGCCGCACGGGGTGAGGGTGACCCGCCGCCGCGCTTACTCGCCCACCTCACCGCGCAGGTGCGCGGAACGCGGCGGAAAGGACGTCCGCCGTCGGAGCCCACGGAACGGGAACTCGGCGTTCTCCGTCTCGTGGCCGACGGCCTGGACACCAGGGAGATAGCCGAGCGGCTGTCGTACTCCGAGCGCACCGTGAAGGGCGTGCTCTACGACGTGATGGCGCGCAAGCATTGGCGGAATCGGGCGCACGCCGTCGCCTTCGCCGTGCGGGAAGGCTACATTTGACCGAATTCGGGTTCGCTGATATGTGAATCCGACTTCTCGGGGGTGGCTGCACGAAAAGTCCGTCCGGACGGACGTTCCCCGTCTCGAACGCCGTGGGCATGATCGGGTCGACCCGAATCGCCCACCGAGAGGCTCACGGCCGAACTCATGACCCTTCGCATCATGAAGAAGTTCGAATTCTCCGCAAGTCACCGGCTCGACGGACTGCACGACGGTCACCAATGCGCACGGCTGCACGGCCACAACTACGTCGTCGAACTCGAGCTTTCCGCCGCGACCACGCACGACCTCACGCCCACCGGTTTCGTGCGCGATTACGGCGACCTGTCGACGTTCAAGACCTGGCTCGACAAGACCCTCGACCACCAGCACCTCAACGACATCGTCCCCGGCAACCCGACCGCCGAGAACATGGCCGTCTGGATGCACGCCCAGTGGGCCGTCGAGTACCCGGAGCTGACCGCCGTCCGCGTCTCCGAGACCCCGAAGACCTGGGCCGAGTACCGACCCTGACGTCCTGCACCCCGCAGAGAGGCGACCCATGACCACCCACGCCGGACACGACCTCCTCCACGACCTCACCCCGCCCGCCGACGAGGACCCCCTGGTCGACGTGGCCCGGCAGCTGCTGAAGGAGATCGGCGAGGACCCCGACCGCGAGGGGCTGCGCGACACGCCCCAGCGGTTCGCCCGCTGGTGGCGCGAGTTCAGCGACTACCACCCCGGCACCACCGACACCCTGTTCGAGGCGACGACCACCAGCCAGCTCGTCATCGTCTCCGACATCGCGGTCTGGTCGCTGTGCGAGCACCACCTGCTGCCGTTCAGCGCCACCATCACCATCGCCTACCGCCCCACCGGTCACCTCCTCGGCCTGTCCAAGTTCGCCCGCGTGGCCCACAACCACGCCCACCGGCTCCAGGTGCAGGAACGGCTCGTCGCCGACATCGCCACGGACATCACGACCATCACTGGCACCCCCGACGTGGCCGTCATCGCCCGCGGCGAGCACCTCTGCATGACCATGCGCGGCATCAAGACCAGCGCCCTCATGACCTCCACCGCGTACCACGGCGCGTTCTCCACCGATCCCGCCCTGCGCGCGGAACTGCTCAGCCTCACCCGTTCCTGACCCCGGAGGAAGAACTCCCGATGACACAGGAGAAACCCGCGGTCCTGCTGGTCGACCCGATCCGGACCGGGGCGCGGTACAAGGCCGCCGCCCGCGACCTCGGGTTCACCGTCGCCTCGGTGTACACCGTCGAGTACAGCGCGGGCAGCCCCGGCCACGCCGAGGGCGACGACGTCTCGCTGTACGCCTCGGACGTGGACGAGGTGCAACGGCAGGTCGTGGCGCACGGGCTCGACGTGCGGGCGGTGCTGCCCACGGTCGACACCGGCGTGGAGCTGGCGGACCTGGTCGCGCACCGGCTCGGCCTGCCGGGCAACGACCACGCGCTGGCCTGGGCCCGGCGCAACAAGGCGGCCATGCGGCAACGGGCGCTGGACGCGGGTCTGCGCGTGCCGGAGTTCCGGCTCGTCGCCCCGGAGGGGATCCGCGCGGCGATCGAGGAGATCGGGTTCCCCGCCATCGTCAAGCCCACCATGGGCTCCTGCTCGCAGGGGGTCGTGGTGATCTCCGACGAGGGCTCGCTGGGCGAGCTGGACGGGCTGGTCACCCACGACGCCTTCGCCGTGCCGATCACGGAGTGGTTGGTGGAGCGGTACGTCCGCGGCCGCGAGTTCGCCGTCAACCACTACAGCGCAGACGGCGAGCACCGCCTGGTGGACATCTGGGAGTACCGCCAGCCCGGCGACGGCGACTACGACTTCCCCGTCTGGGAGACCGTGCAGCTCGACGAGACCGACCCGGACTTCGCGCGGTTGGGCGAGTACGTCGGCGACGTGCTCGACGGGTTCGGCATCGGCCGGGGCCCGAGCCACACCGAGGTCAAGGCCAACGCCGACGGCGTGTTCCTCATCGAGGTCGGCGCGCGGCAGCCCGGCGGGCCCGCGATGGAGATGTGGGACCGCCACAGCGACCTCATGCGGCCCTACCACGACTCCATCGAGTGCTACCTCGGCCGACGACCGTCCATCATGGACAAGTCGCCGGACTTCAAGGCCGTGTTCGGGTCCCTGGTCATCCGCAACGACGACGCGCCCGGCACGCTGAAGGCCGTGCACGGCGTCGAGAAGCTCGACGGCCTGCCCGGCATCGACCGCGTCATGGTCGAGTGCGCGCCCGGCGACCACGTCCCGGTGACCCGCGACAGCCTCGCGATCCCGGTCAGCGTGTTCGTCACCGGACCGGACCAGGCCACGGTGCTCGCCACCCTCGCGACCGTCCGCTCCCTGGTGTCGCTGGAGATCGAGCCCGACCCGAGCGCGACCGGCTGACATGACCGGAACGCGCGGCACGAGGCCGTTCGGCTTCGTGGACACCTACCGGGACGTGCTGGCCACCCCGGTCGACCGACGGCTGGCGCTCGTGAGCGTGCTGTCGAAGCTCTCTTACGGCATGTTCCCCGTCAGCGCCGTGCTGCTGCTGTCGCAGCGGTACTCCTACGGGGCCGCGGGCGGCGCGGCGGGCGTGATGCTGCTGGCGACCGCGGTGAGCAGCCCGGCGCGCGGCAGGCTCGTCACCGGACGGTCCGGCCGGGCGGTGCTGCTGCTGTGCCTGGCCGGTTACCTCGCGGGCGTGACGGGGCTGGTGGCCGGGGCGTCCGAACGGCTGCCGTTTGTGGTGGTGCTGTTGTCGTCGTTCGTGGCCGGGTTGTGCGCGCCGCCGGTCGGCATCGTGCTGCGCGCCCACTGGACGGCGGCCGACCGCCGCCGCGGCAGACCCTCGGGCAACGCCCTGGAGTCCGCGCTGATGGACATCACGCTCATCACCGGCCCGGTGCTGGCCACGTGGCTGAGCGTGTCCCTGCGACCCGCGCTGCCGTTCGTGGCCGTCGGCGTGCTCATGGCCGCGGCCGTGCTGCTGCTGTCGGCCCCGGTCGGCGTGACCTCGGCCGTCACACCACACCGTGACGGCCCGTGGGTGTCACGGCCGCTGCTCGCGGTGTTCGGCGCGCTGTTCCTGTTCGCCGCGGCGCTGTCCGCGGTGGAGATCGTGCTGCCCATCCACGCGCAGCAGCAGCACGTGACGGGCTACAGCGGCTGGTTCCTGGCGAGCATGTCGCTCGGGAGCATCGCCGGGGCGCTCGTGCTCGGCGCGCTCCCTACGAGGGTAGGGCTGCCGCCGTTGCTCGGCGGGTTCGCCGCCGGGGCGTGCCTGCTGGGACTGGCGATGCCCGTGTCACCGATCGCCGTGCTGGCCGCGTGCCCGCTCGCGGGACTCGCCATCGGCTCGACGTTCGCCCGGTTCTACGGCGTCCTGGGCGAGATGACCCCGGCGGGCGCGGACGGCTCCGTGCAGGGCTGGGCCACCGGCGTGACCATGACCGGCTTCGCCGTCGGCAACGCGGCGGGCGCGGCGCTCGCGGGCGCGCACGGCGCACCGGCGTTCCTGTTCCTGTCACCGGTCGCAGGGGCGGCCGCGGTCGTCCTGCTGTCGCTCGCCAAGACCACCCACCACGAGGAGCAGGCATGAACCCGGAGTTCTACTCGAAGGTCGCCGCCCGCTTCGGCGGCTACTCCAGCGGAGCCCAGCGGACCGAGGTCTTCCCCGACGGCGACCCGGAGGACGTGTTCGACGGCATCGTGCTCGGCCAGGCGGGCGGGGCGCTGCTGGACGTGGGCTGCGCCGACGGCCGCAACCTCCTGCGGATCGCCCCGGCGTTCGCCTCGGTCCACGCCGTCGACCTCGCGCCGGAGATGCTCGACTCGGCCAGGCGCCACCAGGCCGACTCCGGCCTCGACCACGTCGTGTTCGACCTCCGGGACGCCTCGGCGACGGAGTACCCGGACGAGTCGTTCGACGTCGTGACCTCGCGCCGCGGCCCGCTGTTCGCGAAGGAGTTCCTGCGGGTCCTCAAACCCGGCGGGTCCCTGGTGCACCTGGGGATCGGCGAGCAGGACGTCCGCGAGCTGAAGGAGGTCTTCGGCCGCGGCCAGCTCCACGGCCGCTGGAACGGCGTCCCGGTGGCCACCGAGGCCCGCGCCGGCCTGGAGGCCGCGGGCTTCACCACCGCGCGGGAGCAGAACCTCACCTACGAGGAGTACTTCCACACGCCCGCCGACCTCGACACCTTCCTGCACCAGGTCCCCATCTTCGAGGACTACGACACCGCCGCCGACGAGGAGCCCTTCACCCGCTACACCGCGCGGGCGTCCTCCGACCGCGGCGTCCGCCTGGGCAGGCACTGGTTCCTGCTGCACGCCAGGAAGAGCGCAGAACGGAGCGCGACATGACCATCTTCACCGAGCTCGAGTCCGAGGTGCGCAGCTACAGCCGGGCGTGGCCCGTGGTGTTCGACCGCGCCGAGGGCAGCAGGCTGTACTCCGAGGACGGCAGGCCCTACCTGGACTTCTTCGCCGGTGCGGGAGCGCTCAACTACGGGCACAACAACCCCGTGCTCAAGGAGGTCCTGCTCGACTACCTGCGCCGCGACGGCGTCTCGCACGCGCTGGACATGTTCACCGTCGCCAAGCGCGACTTCCTCCAGACGTTCGACGATCTGGTCCTGCGTCCCCGTTCCCTGGACTACAAGGTCGTCTTCCCCGGTCCCGGCGGCGCCAACGCGGTCGAGGCGGCGTTGAAGCTCGCCCGCGAGGTGACCGGCAGGCACCAGGTCGTCAGCTTCACCAACTCCTTCCACGGCATGACGTTGGGCGCGCTCGCGGTCAGCGGCAACGCCGTCAAGCGCGCCGCGGCGGGGGTGCCGCTGGCGCACACGACTCCCATGCCGTTCGACGGGTACCTCGATGGCGGGCCACCGGATTCCCGTTACCTGGAGCGGATGCTGTCCGACGCGGGCAGCGGACTGGACCGCCCGGCGGCCGTCGTCGTCGAGACCGTGCAGGGCGAGGGTGGTCTGCACGCCGCCCGTGCGGAGTGGTTGCGGGACTTGGCGGAGCTGTGCCGAGCGCACGGCGTGCTGCTGATCGTCGACGACGTGCAGATGGGCTGCGGCCGCACCGGCGCGTTCTTCAGCTTCGAGGACGCCGGGATCGTGCCGGACATGGTGTGCCTGTCGAAGTCCATCGGCGGGTACGGCCTGCCGATGGCGCTCACCCTGGTCCGCCGCGAGCTGGACGTGTGGCAGCCCGGCGTGCACAACGGCACGTTCCGCGGCGTCAGCCCGGCGTTCGTGACCGGCGCGCAGGCGTTGCGCACCTACTGGAGCGACGAGGGCTTGGAGAAGTCCACCAAGGCCAAGGGGGAGCGGGTCGCGGCGGCGTTGGAGGACATCGCCGCCGAGCACCGCGGCGCGGGCCTGCGGGTGCGCGGCAGGGGACTGGCCTTGGGGCTGAGGTTCGGCGTCGAGGGCGCCGCGACCGAGGTGTGCGCGGCGGCGTTCGAGCGGGGCCTGCTCGTGGAGACCTCCGGCGCGGGCGACGACGTGGTCAAGCTGCTGCCCCCGCTGACCACGACCGACGACGAGCTCGACGAGGGGCTCCGCGTCATCCGGACGTGCGTGGGCGCCGTGCTCACGCGGTCCCGTCACTAGAGACATCGAGGAGAGTGGCTGTGAGCACCGTGATCCCGTCCGTCGACCTGGGGCAGTGGCGGTCCGCGTCCGCCGACAAGCGCGAGCGCGTCGCCGCCGACCTGGACACCGCGCTGCGCGACACCGGCATGTTCCTGCTCGACGGGCACGGCGTGCCGCGCGAGGTGATCGACGGCTTCCGTGCGCGTGCCAGGGAGTTCTTCGCCCTGCCCCACGACGTCAAGGCCCGGTACGCCGTCGAGTCCTTCCACGACAGCGGGTGGCTGGAGATGCACCCCGCGGGCGGCGTCGGCGTGCTGCGGGAGGAGGGGGAGGAGGCCCCGAGCGCGCCGGACCTGCACGAGTCGTTCTACGCGAGCCCGACGCACCGCACCGGGAACCCGGACCTGGACCGGTTCTACTACCCGGCCAACCGCTGGCCGAGCGAGATGCCCGAGCTGAAGCTCGCCGCAGACGCCTACACCGGCCACATGGTCCGGGTGGCCGAGACGATCAACGAGCTGCTGGCGTCCGTGCTGGGCCTGCCGGAGGACTACTTCACCTCGCGCGCCACCAAGTCGACGTGGACGCAGAACGCGAGCTGGTACCCGTCGCTCAACGCCGTGGGCGGCGTGGCCAGCGGCCAACTGCGCAACGGCCCGCACACCGACCTCGGCACGTTCACCATCCTGAGCCGCCAACTCGGCGTCGGCGGTTTGCAGGGCTGGAACGAGGCGGACGGCTGGTTCGCGCCCCCGTACGGCCCGGACTCGCTGGTCGTCAACCTCGGCGACCTCATGGAGCACTGGACCGACGGCCGTTGGCGCGCTCTGAAGCACCGCGTCCTCGCACCCAGCCCGACCGCGCCGGACGAGGAGCTGCTGTCGCTGGTGTTCTTCTACGAGTCCGACCCCGACACGGTCGTCGAGCCGCTGGTCGCGCCGGTCGGCGGCGGTCGAGGACTGCCGCCCGTGGTGGCGCGCCACGAGGTCCTGCGCAAGCTCGGCGTCACCGTCCCCACGGGAGGACCCACCCCGTGAGCAAGATCATCGCAGTGGTGTCCGGCGGCATCGACTCCGTCACCATGGCCCACCACCTCGCGTCACAAGGCCACGACCTGCACGTGCTGTCCATCGACTACGGGCAGCGCCACCACAAGGAACTCGCGTTCGCCCGCGCCGTCGCCGACCGGCTGGGCTTCCCCTACGAGCAGGCCGACCTGAGCGCGGTGAAGAGCGTCTTCCGCGGCTCCTCGTTGACCGACCCGTCGGTCGACGTTCCGAGCTTCGGCGTCACGACCCCGCGCAACCCCAACATCGTCCCCAACCGCAACGCGCTGCTGCTGTCCGTCGCGTTCGCGCTGGTCGTGGTGGAGGACGCGGACGCCGTCGCGTTCGGCGTGATGGCCGACGACGTGGGCCCCTCCGACACCTCGCCGGAGTTCCTGCGGCGGTTCCTGGAGATGGAGCGCGTGGCCATCGCCCGCCCCGGCGTGGACCTGCTGGCTCCGCTGATCGAGCTGCACAAGACCGGCGTGGTGGCGCTGGGGGAGGAGCTCGGCGTCCCGTGGGCCGAGACGTGGACCTGCTTCCGCGGTGAGGACGTCCACTGCGGGGAGTGCGCGGCCTGCGCCGAACGCCGAGGGGCGTTCGCCGAGGTCGGCGTCAAGGACCCGACCACCTACCGCACGTAGAACCGTCACGACGCAAGAGGAGGTGGTGCCCCGTGGAACCGGAACTCGTCGTCAACGAGATCTTCGGACCCACTGTCCAGGGTGAAGGCCGGTCGATGGGACGCAGGTGCGCGTTCCTCCGGCTCGGCGGGTGCAACCTGTCGTGCCACTGGTGCGACACCCCCTACACCTGGGACTGGAAGGGGGAGAGCGCGAGCGGCGTCAAGTACGACCCCAAGGTGGAGCTGCACCGCCGGACGGTCTCCTCGGTCGCGGAGGAACTGCTCGCCTTCGGCGTCGACATGGTCGTCATCTCCGGCGGCGAGCCGCTGGGCCAGCAGAAACGCCTGGTTCCGCTGGTTGACGTCCTCACCAGCCACGGCGTCGAGATCGAGGTCGAGACCAACGGGACCCACGCGGCGATGCCCGAACTGGTCGACGCGGGAGTGCGGTTCAACGTGTCGCCGAAGCTGGCCCACTCGGGGGACTCCGAGGCGCGCCGGATCGTCCCGTCGGCGCTGGCGAGCCTGGCGCGGACGCCGGAGACGATGTTCAAGTTCGTCTGCCGCGACACCGACGACCTCGACGAGGTCGCCGACCTGGTGACCCGCTTCGACCTCGGGTCCGTCTGGATCATGCCCGAGGGGCAGAGCGGCGACGAGATCGGCAAGCACATGGAGAACCTGGCCGACGCCGTGGTCGACCGGGGCTGGAACCTCACGACCCGGCTGCACACGTTGGTGTGGGGCAAGAAGCGGGCGGTCTGACCCGCGCGGGGCCGGGGATCAGGGCTGCTCCCCGGCCACCAGCGCCCGGCTCAGCTCACGCAGCTGCTCCAGCTGCTCGGTGGTCAACGCCCGTGTCATCGCCTCGGCCACGTGCCGGGCGTGCCTGCGCCCGACGCTCGCCTGCACCGCCCGACCCTCCGCCGTGAGGACGATCCGGGACGCGCGGCCGTCGTCGGGGTCCGCCCGGCGCTCGACGAGCCCCCGGCGTTCCAGGCGGGCGACGAGCCGGGAGATGCCCGCCTGGGTGAGCAGCGCGTCGTCCATCAGCTCGGTGATCCGCAGCCCGTCCTCCTGCCCGGTGAGGGCGTAGAGCACGCCGTACTCGCGCGGCGGGAGGCCGCCCCAGACGCCGGACGCCTCGAACTCGCGGGCGAGGGTCGCCTGGGCGCGGAACAACGCCTCCCAGGTCTCGTTGGCCAGCCGGAACGTGCCGGTCATCGGGACTCGGCCGGGTGCGTGGTGGTGGTCATGGGCTCCCTGTCCGGAAACGCGGAATACATGCGCAGTCATGTTGTTCTACCCCGTGTCAGGACCGCGTGCCACCACCGAGCCAGGAAACGAGTCGTTCGATGACCACACCGAGTGGGCCCCTCTTCGGGCTCGACACGTTCGGCGACGTCCCCGAGGGCGCCGACGGCGCACTGCTCTCGCACGGCGACGCCATCCGCCAGGTCGTCGAGGAGGCCGTGCTCGCCGACCGGCTCGGGGTCGACGCCATCGCGCTGGGCGAGCACCACCGCCCCGAGTACGCCATCACCAGCCCGGAAACGGTCCTCGCGGGCATCGCCACCCGCACCGAGCGGATCACCCTGGCCTCCGGCGTCACGGTCCTGTCCTCCGACGACCCCGTGCGGGTGTTCCAGCGCTTCGCCACGGTCGACGCCCTCTCGAACGGCCGCGCCCAGGTGATCCTCGGCCGCGGCTCCTTCACCGAGTCGTTCCCGCTGTTCGGCTACGACCTCAAGGACTACGACGTCCTGTTCGAGGAGAAGCTGGAGCTGTTCGCCCAGCTGCTGGACGAGAAGCCCGTCACGTGGCAGGGCACCACTCGGCCCGCGCTGGACAACGCCGACGTCTTCCCGAAGACCGACTCCGGACGGCTCGACACGTGGGTCGGCGTCGGAGGCTCCCCGCAGTCGGTGGTCCGCACCGCCCGCCACGGCCTGCCGCTGATGATCGCCATCATCGGCGGTGACCCGCAGCGGTTCGCGCCCTACCTCGACCTCTACCGCCGCGCCGCCGACCAGTTCGGCACCACGGCCCACCCGGTCGGGATCCACTCGCCGGGGTTCGTCGCCGACACCGACGAGGAGGCCGTGGAGACCTTCTGGCCGCGCTACCGGACCATGCACGACCGGATCGGCGCTCTCCGCGGTTGGGGCCCGATCAAGCGCGACCAGTACGAGGCCGAGATCGAGGGCGGATCCCTCTACATCGGCTCGCCCGAGACCGTGGCGCGCAAGATCGCCCGGACCGTGGGCTCCCTCGACGTCGGCCGGTTCGACCTCATCTACACCGTCGGCAGCATCCCCGCGGCCGCGCGCCTGCACGCCGTCGAGCTGTACGGCACCGAGGTCATCCCGCGTGTGCGCGCCCTGCTCGCCGAGTCCGCGAAGACGACGGTGTCCGCATGACCACGCGCATCGGCATCCTCGGCGCGGGCAAGGTCGGCACGGTCCTCGCGCGCCTGGCCGTGGCGGCCGGGTACGAGGTGCTGATCGCGGGCTCGGGCGACCCCGCCAGGATCGCCCTCACCGTCGAGGTGCTCGTCCCCGGAGCCGTCGCCACCACAGCCGCGGACGCGGCCGAGCGGTCGGACATCGTGATCCTGGCCCTCCCGCTGGGGAAGTACCGCGCCCTCCCGGTGGAGGCCCTCGCGGGCAAGCTCGTCATCGACGCGATGAACTACTGGTGGGAAACCGACGGCCTGCGCGACGACCTGGACGACCCCCGCACCTCCACCAGCGAGACCGTGCAGGCGTACCTGCCCACGTCCCGTGTCGTGAAGGCCTTCAACCACATGGGCTACCACGACCTCGAAGCCAAGGCGACACCCACGACCGGCCGCAAGGCCATCGCCATCGCAGGCGACGACCCGACCGACCTCGCAGTCGTCGGAGCCTTCGTCGACGCCCTCGGCTTCGACCCGGTCGTCGCCGGACCGCTGGCCGACGGCGTCCGCCTGGAACCGGGCACCGAACCGTTCGGCGCGAACGTCGAGGCCGACGACCTGCGGGCCATGATCACCCGCTTCCCCGACTCCGAGCGGGGCCACCGAGTGGCCGAAGCCCGCACACCCGAACCCGACCGCACCTGACCCCGGCGGCCGGTCTCCCGACCGGCCGCATCCGTCACCGGCTCTCCACTGTCACCAGCAGCCGTACCTGCGCTTCCACCCACGTCCGCACGCTCACCTCCTCCCCGAACGCCGCCACCGCGTCCGCGGCCCCGCGCAACCCCACCCGCCGCAACTCCCCGGCCACCTCGCCGATCCGCGTCCGCAGGCTCGGCGTCAGGTGCCGCAACCCCCGGTGCGCCGCCTCCGCGAACACCGTCACCGCCGCACCCAACGCCGACCCGATCGGGTCGGACTCCGCCACCGCGTACCCCGTGGGCTCGGCGTCGTCGCGCGCGGGAGCCAGGTCCGGCACCACCAGCCCGGTGTCCGTCAGCACCGCGATCGGGTCGAGCACCAACCCGCCCCCGACCCGACTCAGGGCCCCGCTCACGAACACCGGCCCGGACCCCAGCGCACCCGCCAACGCGTCGAGCGCCCCCGGACACACCCCGCGATAGGTCGACGAGATCGTCACCGTCGTCCCCCGCGCGTCCGCGACCACCGCGTCGAGCCGCTGCTCACCGGGGGAGTAGCCGATCGACAGCACCTCGGCCACCGCCACGACCCGCACCGCCTCGGCCTCCACCCGAGCCCGCACCAGCCGCGGCGGCAACCGCTCCAACGCGGCCGCCGCCACCGCGAGATCACGCACGAGCAGCGTGTCCGGCAACGCCTCCCACGCCCGCCCGACAGGCGTGATCGACGTCTTGGACACCCGCCCCGCCGACAGCCGCAACACCTGGCTGGCGCTGCGCGACGCCGACTCCGACACCACGTTCGCCGCTGCCAGCACCCCGAGCGTCGTGCCCGCCACCCGTCGCCCCGCCAAGTCGTGCCCGGTAGGCGACTCCCGCTCATCGACCGCCCACCGGTGCCGCAACACCAACGCGGTCGGACCACCCGCGAAGAACACCTCCGCCGTGCGATCCTCGACCGTGCCCCGCACCCGAGCCCCCAACGCGGTCACCCGCACCCGGTTCAACGGCGTCTCCGCGGGCACGTCCGCACCCAACACTTGCGACCGCGCCCCGGTCGCCCGATGCCGCGCGTGCACCTCCGCCACCAGTTCCGCGAACCGCTCAGCCCGATACCGCGTCGACCTCTCCCGATACGCCCCCAACTGCTCCACCAGGTCGTCCACCGCAGCCGCGGGCCACCGCAACCCACGATCACCCAGCTCCGCACCCACCCGCCTCAACCCGGCGTCCAACACCGGATCCGCGTGCGCCGCACCGTCGAGCAGCACTTGGTCCGCCAGCTCCACCACCGCGTCGAGCCCACCACCAGCCGACCCGGCCTGCCCTCCAACATCGAACTGCACAACGTCATCGACCAGTCCGCGCTCGTCGGCCTCCCGAAACGCCCACACCGCGTGCGCCACGAACTCGTCCCGCCGAGCAGCCGTCGCATCGGCGTGCACATACCCCAGCTCACCCGGCACCAGGAACCGCACCGTGCACGACGGCAACTCCGCACTGGCCGCGGGCTCCACCGCCGTGGGCCGCCGCAACCGCACAGGATACCCCGCCGCGTACGACCGGCGCGCCGCCGCAAGCCGCCGTTCCCCCAACAACGCCACCAGCGCCGCGTCCTCGATCGCCCCAGGCGACCACACGGCGAACTCCGCCACCTCCGGGCGCTCACGCTGGTAGGCCAACACCACCGCGATCCGATGCCTGCACACCCCCGCGGCCCCACACGAGCACGGTGCGGCCACCAACGACACCCCACCAGGCAGCTCAACCTCCACCCCGTCAGCGAACCGCCCGCGCACCACATCGCCGTCAACCTCCACGACGGGCCCACCACCCGCGTCGAGATCCTTCGTCGCCCGCTTCACCAAACCGCGATTGGCCAACGCCGCCAACGCGTCTGCCGTCAACGCGAGCAGATCGTCACGCATCACTCCAGCCTTCCGGCGCTGCCCTCGGCCCAGTGCTCCGCGGTTGTCGCGCTGAGGTCGTTTCCCATCAGCCCAGCCCTTCGGCGGCGAACTCGCCCCGGCGTCCTGGCGTTATCGCACATCACCCCAGCCTCTCCGCGACGAACTCCGCCAACTGCCCCGGCGTCATCGCGCCCACGTGCGCCCCCACGTCTGCCAACCGCTGAGCGAGAACCCGGTCGTAGTGCGGGTTCGCGTCCTCGTCGAGCGCCGCCAGCCCGAGCACCTGACTGCCCTGCTCCACGAGCGTGCGCACGGTCCGCACCAACCGGCTCTCGTCGCCACCCTCGAAGAAGTCGGTGATCACCACGACGATCGCCCGCCGCGGGTTCTCCACCAGCCCCGCCGCGTACCCCATCGCCTTCGCGATATCGGTACCCCCACCGAGCTGCACCTTCATCAGCAGCTCCACCGGATCCGTCACGTCCGCCGTCAGGTCCACCACGGCCGTGTCGAACGCGACCAGGTGCGTCTTGAGCCCCGGCAGCCCCCACAGGCACGCCGCCGTCACCGCCGAGTGGATCACCGATCCCGCCATCGACCCGGACTGGTCCACCACCAGGATCAGCTGCCACTGGTCGAGGTGCCGCCGCGTCCGCGACGAGAACACCGGTTTCTCGATGAGCACCCGCCGCTTGTCCGGCTGGTAGTGCGCCAGGTTCGACCGGATCGTCCGCCGGAAGTCGAAGTTCCGCGCCTGCTTGAAGGTACTGGGCCGCCGCGACCGCGTGCCGGTGAACGACTGCCGCACCTCCCTGGCCAGCTTCCGCATCAGCTCCCGCACCACGGATTCCACGATCCGCCGCGCCAGCTCCAGCACCTTCGGGTTCATCAGGTGCTTGGTGCGCAACACCGCCCGCAGCAGTGCCGCGTTGGGCTCGATGCGCGCCAGCACCTCGGGGTCGGTGACGATCTCGGTGATGTCGTACCGCTCGACCGCGTCCCGCTCCAGCCGCTCGACCGTCTCCTTCGGGAACAGCCGGTGGATCTCGTCCAGCCACTTCACGGTGCTCAGCACCGACTCGCCCTGCCCACCCCGCCGCACCTCGCGGGTCTTCAGCTCCGGATCCCTGCCGTACAGCCATTCCAGCGCCGCGTCCAGCGCCACCGCGTCCGCGCCCGGCGCGCCGCAGTGCGGGGCCGCGGGCTCCCCGAGGATCAACCGCCACCGCTCCATCCCCGTCACGCCAACCCCTCCCGCGCGAGCACCGCGTCGACCTTGGCGTCCAACGCCATCCCCGCCGCGACCACCAGCGGATCCACGTCGATCCGCACCACCGCCCGCGCCGATCCCGCGACTCCCCGCCGCACCATGACCCGCTTCGCGATCGTCTCCCGCTCGGCGGGCGGGAAGTACGCGAAAGCCTGCCGCAGTGCCGGAAGCGCCACCAGGAAGTCCTCTTCGGACAGCGCGTGCACCAGGTCGTCCAGCAAGCCGACCACGGCCTCCGCAGACAGCACCTCCTCCCGCGCCACCGCGAACAGCCCGGCCAGCCAGTCGCCGATCGTCCGCGGCCCGGACATCCCCCGCACCGACCGTCCCACGTCGCCCGACTCCCCGAGCGACCACCCGAACCCGAACGCCGCCCCGCGCAGGTCCGGCGGTGCCTGCCCGTCCGCCTCGACCCGCCGGAACACCGCCACGGCCGCCTCCCGCCCGTGCTCCAGCACGGACCCGGCGTGCAGCACCGCGTCCCGCGTCGCCACCACCGCCCCCAACCGCCCGCGATCCGCCGGTTCCGCCCCGCCGTGCAGCCCCTCCACCAGCCACAACACCCGGTTCACCGCGGCGTCGATCACCGCCCCCAGCACCGCGCTCCCGGCCGTGCCGAACAACCGGTCGTGCCGCCACAGCCCCACCACGGCGGTCAGCACCCGCCCCAACGCCCCCAGCATCCCGGCCCCGCCGATCCGCGCGGTCAACGCCGCCACCGCACCGTCGGACACCTCGGAGATCCCGCACAGCGCGGCGTCGAACAGCACTACCGCGACCTCGTCGATCTCCGCGTCCGGCACCCGCGCGTGCAACACCGCGGCCGCCGCCTCACCCAACGTCGCCCCGTGGATGGAAGCCTCGATCAACGCGGGCACCCGATCCTCGGACGGCGCCAACTCCCACCGCTCGACGAACACCGGATCACCACCCCCGGAAGGCCCGGCCAACCGCCGAAACCCACCGATCCCCAACACCCGCAGCCGGTGCAACACCCGACTCCGCCGCAACCCCAGCTCATCGGCCAGGTCGACCCGCACCTCACCCCGCCCGTCGAGCCCGAGCGCGGCCAACTCCGCCCGCACCGCCTCCACCAGCGGGGGAGCAGGCGTAGCCGAGTGCAACCGCCCCACCCGATCCCCGCTGAGCGCGGCCACCATCTCCACCAACGCCGGATGCGCCCCCGCCCGCAACGGCCCCCGCACCGTCCACGGCGGCGGCTGCGTCAGGTCTTCCGACACCAACGCCCCGACCAACCCGTCGAGCACATCAGTCCGCGACGGCTGCCCATGCCCCCGCAACCGCGCCAACCCCTCAGCCAACGTCCGAGCCGCGATCAAATCCGCCGTCGACACCACCTGCCGACGCCGCCGCAACCGCCCCACCACCGACTCCACCAACGCGACAGCCGCACCAGCCACCCCATCGGTCCACAACCGCTGGTAGTACTCAGGCGACGGCATCCCGGACTGGTACCCGGTGAACGAGTCCAACCGCCGAAACGAGTACGGCACCAGATAACTGGCCCCCTCGGCGTCCACCGGCGGCCGAGGCACCTCCGGCCACCCCACCCCAGCCGCCCTAGGCTTCTCCGCGTTCTCCGCGTTCTCCGCGTTCTCCGCGTTTTCCAGCGGCCCCGCCGCCCGCCGCCACTCCGACTCCTCCGCTGCCCCAGCCAGTTCCGGCGGTACCGCAGTTGCGGCTCTCTCCGTTCCTTCCGGCGGTTTCGCCGCCTCCGGCCATCCCGCGTCCTCCGGCCGCCCGGCCGGTCCCGGCGAAGCCACCGTTCCAGGCCTCTTCGCTTCCCCCAGCGATCCCGCCGCCCCGGCCCGCCCCGCCAACACCCGCAGCGCGGGCGTGTGGAATCCACCCGTCACCACGACCACCGGCCGATCCCCGGCATCCTCCTGAGCCGCCCGGATCCACCGCGCCATGTACTCCTCGCGCGCCACGTCGTCGTCCCCGGCCGCCACCTCACCCCGCAGCAGGTCGAAGTACGCCGTCAGCCGCTCCGCGACCCCCTCGTCGGGCTCCACCTCCACCAGGTGGTCCCACAACGCGTCGACGTTGTCGACCGCGAACTCCCGGCACAGCCTCGCCGTCACCTCGGTGTACCGCGCCTCCGCGTCGGCGTACCGGTTGCCCAGCCCGGCGAACGCCGGATGCCATGCGGGAAGGTCGATGAAGCTCACCCGAGCCCCGCACGCCCGCCCCGCCGTGATCGCGACCCACTCCGGCGAGTACTCGCAGAACGGCGTCCACGACGCGTGCGACCGCTCCTCGTCCCGGTAGTAGGTGTAGACCGCCACCGGCAGCTCGTGCCCGAGCAGCAGCTCGTCGAGCCGGTCGTTCATGTCGACCGGCCCCTCCACCAGCACGTGCGCGGGCCGCAGCACCTCGATGGTCGACGCCACCAGCCGCGCGCACGCCGGGCTGTGGTGCCGGACCCCGACGAACGTGGTCGCCATCAGCCGGGCAGCAGGTGACGGGCCTGGTGCAGCGCCTGCCACTGCTCACCCCGGCGACGTGACGCCTGCTGCTCCAGGTACCGCCGCAACCGCGCCAGGTCGTCCGCGTTGTCCTTGGCCGCCGTCCCTGCCAGGCACTCCACCAGGTCCGCGGGCGTGCCCGCCTCCCCGCGCAGGAACCACCCGCGCAACCCCACCGCGTGCGCGACCGACACCGCTTCCGCCGTGCTCATCACCGTCGTCAGCCGGTCCATCGGCTGCCCCGACGCCGTCACCCCGTCCCGCAGCTCCCGGAACGTCGTCACCAGCACCTCCAGCACGTCCCGCCGGGGCTGCACGCCGACGCCCGACCGCTCCAGCAGCGCCCGCGCCTCCTGCTCCACCAGGTCCAGCTCGGTGGCGAAGTCCGCGATCGGGAACACGGTCTCGAAGTTGAACCGCCGCTTGAGCGCCGCGCTCATCTCGTTGACGCCCCGGTCCCGCGTGTTGGCGGTCGCGATCACGCTGAACCCGTCGTTGGCGAACACCATCGCGTCCGGCCCGGTCAGCTCCGGGATCGCCACCACCCGCTCGGACAGCAGCGACAACAGGCTGTCCTGCACCTCCAGCGGACACCGGGTGATCTCCTCGAACCGCACCACCTTGCCCTCGGCCATGCCCCGCAACATCGGCGCGGGCACCAGCGACCGCGGCGACGGCCCCTCCGAGACCAGCAGCGCGTAGTTCCACGAGTACTTGATCTGGTCCTCGGTCGTCGCCGCCCCGCCCTGGATCGTCAACGTCGACTCGCCGCACACCGCCGCCGCGATCAACTCCGACAGCAGCGACTTCGCCGTCCCCGGCTCGCCCACCAGCATCAGCCCGCGACTCGTCGCGAGCGTCACGAGCGCCCGGTCGATCAACGACGGATCACCCACGAACTTGCGCGTCACGCCCTCCCGCGGATCACCCACGATGAACCGCCGCGCCCCCTGCAAGCTCAACGCCCACCCCGGCGGCCGGTGCGCCGTGTCGGTCGCGCGCAGGTGCGCCAGCTCGTCGGCGAACCGCACCTCGGCCGGTGGCCGCTGGACCTTCTTCATGTCGGACAACGGATTCCTCAGCTCGTCAGGGACGACAGGTCGGCCAGCAGTTCGGACGCGGTGATCGGGTCCAGCTCGGCGAACTTCCGGGAACCCCGCCGAGCCCAGTCGCCGCCGCGGTCGTTGAGCCACACCGAGGTCAGCTTCTGCTCCTCGAACATCGTGACGATCCCGACCGGGATGCCGGGATCGAGGTTGACCACCAGCGACCCGCCCGGCACCGGTTTGGTGATCCAGCACTCCACGCCCGCGTCCTGCGGCTCCCCGCGGTGCCACCCGCGGTTGACCAGGCCCAGCACCTTGCCGACCGGCACCGCCACCCCCTCGAACCGCGCCAGCGCGTTGCCCGCCCGCTCCTCGGCGGTGAACGCGTGCACTGGCCTGCCGAGCTGCGCGAACGGTTGCAGGATCTCGTAGTCCGCGAACACCTCCGCCCACCCGTCCAGCGTGCCCGCCAGGTCCAGCGGGTGCGCGATCCCCACGACCGCGTCCGACGGCAGGTCGACCACGTCGTCGTGCACGTCGGCGAACGTCCGGTCCTCGGCCAACCGGAACCCCAGCCCGTCCTCGGTCACCCACACCAGCCGCCGCACCACGTGCCACAGCAGCGGGTGCGCCACGAACAGCGTCCGGAACTCCTCGGCGGGCCACCGCCGCCGCGCCACCATCGCCGCCTCGAACCGGCGGATCTGGTCGGCCGCGACCGTCCGCACGTCCTTCTTCAACAGCCCGAACCGCTTGTGCTCCGCGACCGCCAACTCCGGGTCGTCCTTCGCGCCCGGCTTCGGCAGGTCCTTGCGCCGCTTGCCGTCGCCGTCCTCCACGTACGGCTTGAGCTGCTCGTCGAACCCCACCAGGAACTTCCGCGGCCCGTAGTCGACGACCAGCGTCGCCGCGTCGTCCAGCCCGAAGTCCGGCACCAACCGGTCGGCCAACTGCTCCCCGGTCAGCCCCAGCTCGGCCGCGACCTGGTCGATCATCTCCCGCGCCCGCGACTTCAACCCGCCGAACTGGGCCTTCTGCGCGATCCCGTTGAGGTGCAGCAGCGCCACGTCCGAGCCGATCGCCGCCAACACCCCCAGCCCGGCCACCGCCTTCGAGTGCCCGCCCTCACCGGGCCACGCCCGGATGACGGGCGCGAGCGCCCGCACGACCTCGTCGTCGCCCAGCACCCCCAGCACGGGCAGCACCCACCCGTCCTTCGGCGGTGTCCCCGCGGCCCGCCACGCCTCGAACACCGCCCACGCGAACCGCGCCAGCGACTCCGGGTCGCACAGCTCCCGCACCACGTCCACGCCCGCGAACACGTCGTCCGGCTTCGACATCGCCAACATCGTCAGCACGTGCCCCACCGCCGGGTCCGGCAGCGAATGCCCCTTGTCCCGCAACAAGATCCGCGGCAGCAACGACGGCTCGGCCCACTCACCCACCAGGGGGACCTTCGCCGGGACGACGTCCAGCGGATCCGCGCTGATCAACGCCTCGACCGCCGCCTCCACCCGTTCCCCGTGCTCTTTCGCCGCCTGTCGCACCACGTCGACGTCCGCCCGTGCCGCGATCAGCCGCAACGCCGTCTCGGCGGCCCGCCGCGGCTTACCGGCCTTGCCCACCGCAGCTGGCACCAGCATCCGCGCCGCGGCCTCGGCGTGCCGCAGCAACCACGCGGTGGCCACGGCGTTCGCCGACTTGAGGCGCACCAGCCAGTCCGCCATCACCTCCGCGATCCGCTGGTCCACGAACGGCAGCAGCAGCTCACCCGCCGTGGACGGAGCGCCCTCCGCGATCCGCTGCACCACCGGGAGCCCGTCGAGCCCGAACCGGGCCACGAACGGCTTTCCCCAGTTCATCGCGCCCCACGTCTCCGGCCGCCACTCGGCGAGGATTGGCCGCACCAGCTTCTCCGGCGCTTTCATGACGAGCGCGGGCTGAAGGTGGTGAGGGATCTTGCCCTTCAGCATCTGGGGGAGGGCCACCACCCAGTCCGGGAACTTCGTGTTCGGCCAGTAGTACGAGCCGAACGCCTCGGCCCACACCTCGCGCTCACCCGGCTCCCACCGCATCGCCGACGGCACCGCCGCCACCAGCCCGTCGACCACCACGGGCTTCACCGCGGCGCGCTTGACCGTCCACGGGGGAGTGACCAGCAGCGCGGGCAACAACTCCGGGGGAGCGGCGGGCGCGGGCCCCTCCTCGGCGACGGCCCCCTCGACCACCACCCGCAGGTCCTCGTCCAGCTCCGGCAGCACGGCCGCGACCAGCGCCGGGTTCCCCTTCACGTGCCCGACCAGCAACGACCTCGCCGCCGCCCCGTTCGCGGCCGCCAGCAACCGCACCGCCCGCCGGGGATAGCGCTTGACCGCCCCGACCACCGCGGGCAGCACGAACCTGTCCTCCAACCGACCCAGCAGCAGACCGAACGCCTCATCGGTCGGCGTCCACGCCAACGCCTCCAGCAACAGCTTGCGCGTGTCGTCACCGGGCTTGTCGTCGAGCAGCCGGTCCACGACCGGCGCGATCCCCGCCCCGATGGCGCACACCAGCGTGGGCAGCACGTCCCGCTGGCTGATCCACTCCCCGTAGCCGTTCCGCTCGGCCGCCGCGGCCACCTGCTCCACCGTCCGCAGCGACGCCAGGAACAACCGGTGCTCCTCCACCAGCCTGGCCGCGCCCATCACCTCGGCGAACAGTTCGTCCACCCAGTCGTGCCGGGTCGACGCCAGGTAGGCCGCGATCGTCCGCGCCAGCACCGAGTCCCGCTCGGGCTCCAACGCCTCCACCGCGGCGAGGTAGTCGGCCTCGGGAGCCCCGGCCAGCAAAACCCGCAACCGCTCCACGACCTGCCGGTTCGCGTAGGGCCAGCGGGCGTGCTCGTCCACCCGCCACCCCAGCTTCGCCGTCTCCTTGCGACGCGCGCCCGACCACCCGATCTCGATCCGCCCCAGATCACGGGCCGCCGCCGCGGCGAACGCGTACCCGTGCCGCACCACCCACGCGTCCGCCAGCGCGGCCACGTCCTCCCGCCCGTAGTACCGCGACGCCTCACTCGTCAGCGTCGCCGCCACCGCCGCGGCCCCCACCGGCGTGGCCTGACCGTCCAGGTAGGACCGGGCCGCCGCCACGAGGTCCGGCTCCGAATCGGGGTTGACCAGAGCGTCCGCCAACTGCCGGGGCAACGGCTCCACCTTCGCGGCCAGGTAGGCGTCGACCTCCCGCGCGGACTTCACCGACCGCGACCGCGCCTGCCCCCGAACCGGCCGTGCCGCACCACGCCACGACGGCGGCACCACGAAGGTCACCTCGTCCGGCCACTCAGGACCGACCTCCGTGGCACCGACTTCCGCAGGGCTTGCCGCCACAGGGGTCACCGCGGGCTTCACCGCGGCAGGGGCACCCGCCTCCGCGTACCCCTTCTTCACCTTCTCCGCCACGAGCTTGTCCACGTGGGCGACGGCCAAGGCGTCCGACGCGAAGTCCTTCACCTTGGTCTGCCCCACGGACCCCAGCCGCCCGTAGCGCACCGTCACGCTCGCGCCGTCCCGCTCGATCTCCCAGAACTTCGCGGAGCCATCGGCTACGAGTTCCCACCTGCGCACGTCGTCTTCCCCCAGTTCGGTCCGGTTGGGACGCACGGTAGAGGCAGGGTCCGACAATTCCGTGCGCACCCTCGTTGACCTGGGGTAACTGCGTGAACACGCCCCGCGCTCGGTGGTAGGGGCAGCCCTACGCCCAGGACTCCTGCCGACCGCAGTGACCCCGGACCGCCCCGCTGCCACCGTTGACGTCGCCGCCACGCGAAACGGAGCCCGCCATGATCATCACGTCCCCACCGAGACCCCGGACCGAGATCCGGTGGCACCGCCCCCTGATGGCCTTGTCCGCCGCCATGGTCGCCTTGGTCGTCGTCTCGGCGATCGGCCTCCTCGTGGACGACCGGCTGATCAACGGCAGCCCCGCGTGGTTCAAGCCGTTCAAGTTCGGCGTCTCGTTCGCCCTCTTCGGCGCCACCCTCGCCTGGATGCTCACCCTGACCCGCCGCGCACCCCGCACCGGCTGGTGGGCGGGCACCGTGGTCGCCGTCGTGTCGTTCGCCGAAATGGCCGCGATCGTCACCCAGGTCGTCCGCGGCAAGGCCAGCCACTTCAACAACGAGACCGACTTCGACCAGACCCTCTTCAGCGTCATGGGCACGATGATCGTGGTCCTCTGGACCGCCACCCTCGTCGTCTCGGTCGTCGTCTCCCTGCGCTCCGACCTGGAACCGGCCACCACGTGGGCCATCAGGCTCGGCACAGGTCTGTCCCTGGTCGGCATGCTCCTCGCGTTCCTCATGACCCAGCCGACGGCCGCCCAGGAGGCGGAACTGGACGCCGACCACCACGTCCCGGCCATCGGCGCGCACAGCGTCGGCGTCCCCGACGGCGGCCCGTCCATGCCCGTCACCGGCTGGTCCACCACCGGCGGCGACCTGCGCATCCCGCACTTCATCGGCATCCACGCCCTGCAAGCCCTACCGCTGCTCAGCCTCCTCCTCATCGCCTTGGCAGCCCGAATCCCCGCCCTCGCGAACAGCACCACCCGCCTGCGCCTGGTCCTCATCGCCGCCGCCGGCTACGCCGCCCTGATCGCCCTGCTCACGTGGCAGGCCCTGCGCGGCCAACCCCTCCTCCACCTCGACGCCCAAACCCTCACCGCCGCGGCCGCACTGGTCGTCGTCCTCGCCATCTCCACGACCGTGACCCTGAAAGCCCGTAGCTATAGTCCGTGACGTGGCCGAACGCAGACGAAACGCACCGAGGACGACGACCACGGTGCTGGACCGCGACTGGACCACCACGGAGCTGGCGGGGGAGCACTACGAGCACACGGCGTTCCGCGACGTCGACATGACGGAGCTGGCCAACCGCGGCGCGACCTTCACCGACTGCGTCTTCAGCGGCGTCGAGTTCAACGTCTCCACCCACACCGAGTCGGCGTTCCTCAACTGCGCTTTCACCAGGTGCACGTTCTTCAACGCCACCTTCACCGACTGCAAGCTGGTGGGCGGCGTCTTCACCGACTGCACCTTCGACCTGCTGGCGGTCACCGGCGGCGACTGGTCGTTCACCGCCCTGCCGGGAGCCGACCTCCGCCGAGCCACCTTCACCCGCGTCCGCCTGCACGACACCGACCTCACCGCCGCCAAGTGCCAAGGCACCAGCTTCCTCGGCTGCGACCTCACCGACACCACCTGGCACGGCGCGGACCTGACCAAGGCCGACCTCCGAGGCAGCGACCTCCAAGGCCTCAACCCCACCGAGGTCCGCCTCGCAGGCGCCATGATCGACCCCGAACAGGCCCTCACCATCGCCGCCGCACTGGGCCTGCGCATCTGCTGACCGAGGGACCGATCGGTAACAGGGGAGGCCGGGTGCGCGATGTAGTGCGCATCGGCTGCGAGACAAGGCGAGGGGACCATGGCGAGTTCGTGCGACCGTGCGTTCCGCCTGGAAGTGCGGAACGCCACCGGTCCTCCACGCTTCGTGATCGGACGCCGGATCGCTTGCCGGGCATGGCATTCCGTAACAGGATTATCGCTTCCCACGTCCTTTTCGGACCTGTTGTGCACCTGAGGATCCGCACGTAAGCTCCGGTCGTTCTGTCGCAGTGGAACAGTGCGGGGCAAAGAGTCCTTTTCGGACAGTCGCAGAACCGAACCCCGATGGCGCCACGACCGGTTTGGCGCGAGGTCTCGTCTTGGTCAAGCGTCACGGAGGCACCGTTGCGAATCCTGCTTCTCTGCTCGGCTTTCAACGGCCTGTGCCAGCGCGTCTGGCTCGAACTCCGGGCAGCCGGGCACGACGTGAGCGTCGAGTTCGCGATCAGCGAGGAGCTGATGCGCACCGCGGTCGAGCTGGTTTCCCCGGATCTGATCCTCTGCCCGTTCCTGCGCGAACGGATCCCCGCCGACATCTGGAGCAGGCACCGCGCGGTGATCCTGCATCCCGGCCCGGTGGGCGATCGGGGCCCGTCGTCGTTGGACTGGGCCATCGCGGAGGCGGAACCGGTCTGGGGGGTGACCGCGCTCCAGGCGGTGGAGGACATGGACGCCGGACCGGTCTGGGGCACCCGCGCGTTCGAGATCCCGGCGGATCCGCCCCGCAAGAGCACCTTGTACAACGGCCCGGTCGCGGACGCCGCGGTGGAGCTGGCACTCGAGGTGGTGCGCAACGCGGCGGATCCGACGTTCAGCCCGACTCCGCTCGAACACCGGACCGACGCTTGGGGCACGCTGCGGCCCACCATGCGACAGGCGGACCGCGAGTTCTCCTGGACGGCGTCCACGGAGGAGATCCTGCGCCGTGTGCGGGCCGCGGACGGCGCACCCGGTGTGCGCACCACGCTCGACGGCGTCACCGTGTCCGTCTTCGACGCCCGGCCGGGCACCGCGTCCACCGGTGAACCCGGCACGATCGTGGAGCGGCGGCGCGACGAGCTGCTCGTCCGCACCGGTGACGGCGCGTTGTGGATCGGACACGCGCGGGTCAAGGGAAGCGTGAAGCTGCCCGCCGCGGTGGCGTTGGCGCACCACGTGGTGAACGTCCCTTCGTCGCCGGAGCCGGGCTGGTCCGAAACCTCGCCGGACGACGACATCCACTACCGGCGCGTCGGTGACGTGGGTGTCGTGAGCTTCGACTTCTACAACGGAGCGATGTCGACCACGCAGTGCGAGCGGCTCGCCGCCGCACTGCGGCACGCGAGCGATCAGGACACCAAGGTCCTGCTGCTCCGCGGTGGGGAGGCCTTCTCGAACGGCCTGAACCTCAACGTCATCGACACCGCGGAAGACCCGGCGGGCGAGGCGTGGCGGAACATCAACGCCATCGACGACGTGTGCAGGACCATCATCACCTGCACCCACCAGCTGGTGGTGGCATCGGTGGCGGGCAACGCGGGAGCGGGAGGCGTGATGCTGGCACTCGGCGCCGACCGGGTCGTCGTGCGCGCCGGAGTCGTGCTGAACCCGCACTACCTCACGATGGGCCTGACCGGTTCGGAGTACTGGACGTACGTCCTGCCGCGGCGGGTGGGTGAGCTCCAGGCGTGGTCGATCACCGAGAGCTGCCTGCCGATGAGCGCGGCGGACGCCGTTCGGACCGGACTCGCCGACGAGGTGATCGGAGGCGAACCGGCGGAGTTCGAGGCAGCCGTCCTCCGCTACGCCGAGCGGCTCGCCGCGGACAGCGGACGCGAAGAGCTCTTGACCGGCAAGCAAACCCGGCGCGCGGAAGACGAACGCCACCGGCCGCTCGAGACGTACCGGACCATGGAACTCGCCGAGATGTGCCGGGACATCTTCGACGACCGTCGCGGCTTCGCCGCCAAGCGCCACGCGTTCGTCACCAAGCAGAAGCCGATCGCGACGCCACCGCATCTCGCACCGCAACGAGGCGTGCGGTTCGCAACCCCCAGCGCGGTCGCGGTGGACACCGGCAGGCTCGTGGTCTGACCCCGGCGGCACCACTGGCCGGGGCGCGACATCCGCACCCCGGCCGCCGGCCGTCAGGAGTTCCGCAGGAACCGCTCCAACACCCGCACGCCGAACTTCAACGCGTCCACCGGCACCCGCTCGTCCACCCCGTGGAACAACGCCGAGAAGTCCAGGTCCGCGGGCAGCTTCAACGGCGCGAACCCGAAGTTCCGAATCCCCAACTGCTGGAACGACTTCGCGTCCGTCCCACCCGACAACATGTACGGCAGCACCCGCGCACCGGGGTCCTCAGCCGTGATCGACGCCGCCATCGCGTCCACCAACGCCCCGTCGAACGTCGTCTCCACCGGCGGCAGCCCAACCCACTCCCGCTCCACATCAGGCCCCAGCAGCTCCGCCAGCTCCCGATCGAACGCCTCTTCCCGCCCAGGCAGGATCCGGCAGTCCACTGTGGCCTGCGCCACAGACGGAATCACGTTCGCCTTGTACCCCGCCGACAACATCGTCGGATTCGCGGTATCCCGCAACGTCGCCCCGATCATCCGCGACAACGCCCCGAGCTTCCCAACAGCGCCCTCAAGATCCTCTTCCGGAAAATCCCATCCCGTGATCTCCGTGACCCCGTCCAGGAACTCCCGCACCGACGGCCGCACCACCAGCGGAAACCGGTGGTTCCCCAACTTCGTCACGGCCTCGGCCAACTTCGCCACGGCGTTGTCCCGATGGATCATCGACCCGTGCCCGGCGGTCCCACGCACGCGCAGGGTCAACCACCGAATCCCCTTCTCGGCGGTCTCCACCAGATAGGCCCGAGCATCATCCTTCAGGGTGATCGAAAACCCACCCACCTCACTGATCGCATCAGTGACCCCTTCGAACAGCTCAGGCCGGTTCTCCACCAGCCACTTCGCCCCGAAGAACCCCCCGGCTTCCTCATCCGCCAGAAACGCGAACACGATGTCCCGAGGCGGCACGATCCCATCCCGCTTGAACCGCCGAGCGACAGCCAACGACATGGCGACCATGTCCTTCATGTCGACGGCCCCACGCCCCCACACGTACCCGTCCTGCACAGCCCCCGAAAAGGGGTGAACAGACCACTCGGACGGGTCAGCAGGCACCACGTCCAGGTGCCCGTGCACCAACAACGCCCCACGAGACCGATCCGCCCCGGCCAACCGGGCGATCACGTTCCCCCGCCCCTTGGCCCCGGACTCGACATAGGTCGTCTCGTACCCCACCTCGGACAGCTTCTCAGCCACCCACTCAGCAGCCGCCCGCTCCCCAACCACGGTCGAGGGGTCCCCCGTGTTCGTACTGTCGATCCGAATCAGCTCACTGGCCAACCCCACGACCTCGTCCTGCGCCAGCAGCAGCCCCGCACCCTCACCCAAGTTGCTCACGCAGCCTTCCTACCACTGCTTCCACACCCTGGGAGCCCCAAGACACCCCCCGATTTTGGTACTTGGGAACGATCATGTAATCTATGCACACACCACGGCGAGAGCCGAAAGACCGGGTGGCGGAATGGCAGACGCGCTAGCTTGAGGTGCTAGTGCCCGAAAGGGCGTGGGGGTTCAAGTCCCCCCTCGGTCACTCTAACGTGGCATACCTGCCACAGAATCCGTGTCAGTGCTCGAACGCACTCCGACACGCAGCGATGGCTCGATGCGGATCCTCCTGTTCTCATGGACAGGAGGATTTCTCATGTCCGGGCCTCTGATCGCACCGATCGTTTTCCCGTCCTCCGTCACGGACGGACCATCGAACAATCGACCGGGCACCACCGCGGAACGTCTGCCGATTCCGCTGGCCTCCTTTCCGCCGGTACGGACCGGCGCGACCATTTACGGAATGGCCGCGGTCGACAGCGGCGGCCGTGTCGCCGACAACGTCGTCCTCCGAACACTGGCCTGGGGCCCCGGCACCGCCCTGGACCTCGAGATCCGCCACGGCCTGGTCGTGATCCACGCCACCGCACGCGGCACCAGTGCCGTGACCCCACAAGGATTCCTGCGCCTGTCGGTGTCCCTGCGCCGCCGCCTGGACCTGCACGCCGGAGACCGCGTCCTGCTCGCCGCCTACCCGGACCACCAGCTGCTGATCGTGCACCCGCCCATCGCCCTCGACGACCTGCTCGCTCCCGCGCACGCCCCGCTGCTGGGCGGTGATCCGGCATGAGCACGACCGCCGCAAGCACCGCCGACCTGGACGCCGCCCGCCTGCTGCTGGCACGCATGGGCGTCTCGGTCGAGGCTTTGCTGTCATCGGGTGGAGAGCGGAGCGAGGTTCCGACCTTCGCCGACTACGTCCCGACCGTCTCGGGCGCGGTCTCCGCCGGAACCAGACGCGCCTACGGCTCCTACTGGGACCGCATCGTCGCCCACTGGGGCGACCGACCCATCACCGACCCCACCCCCTCGGAGATCAAGCAGCTCGCCGAGCACGTCAAGGCCAACGTGGTGGTCCGCCGCAACGCCCGCGGCGGACGCGGCGCCGCCGAACACCTCATCGCCGCCCTGCGATGCCTCTACCGCCACGCCGAAGACGACGACCTCATCACCACCGGCGACAACCCCGCCATCAAAGTCCCCAAACCCACCCGACGCGCCTCCACCCGACGCGCCATCGCCAACGACCGCCTTGACGAGATCAACCACATCGCCGCCACCACCGGCAACGACCCCGAACTCGACACCCTCCTCCTACGCCTGCACACCGAAACCGCCTGCCGACGCGGCGGCGCCTTGGCACTGCGCCCCGAAGACCTCGACCCCGTCCAATGCCTGATCTTCCTGCGCGAAAAGGCGGAAACCGTGCGCTGGCAACCCATCTCACCCACCCTGATGAACCACCTCATCCGCCACGGCACCAACCGCGGCGCAGAACGCGGCACCCGGTTGTTGCGGCGCGCCAACGGCAAACCGTTCTCCACCCGCCGCTACGACCACCTCTGGACCCGCATCGGCGAACACCTGCCGTGGGCGGCAACCCAGGGACTCTCGATCCACTGGCTCCGCCACACCACCCTCACCTGGGTCGAACGCAACTTCGGCTACGCCGTCGCCCGCGCCTTCGCAGGCCACGCCGAAAACACCAACGACCCCGGAGCCACGGCCACCTACGTCCGCGCCACCGTCCAGGAAGTCGCGCAGGCCGTGGCCGCCCTCACCGGAGAACCCCACCCACTCGCCTAACCACGAAATCACGAGTTTGTGGCTGGCATCGATTTCTTCGGTGCCAGCCACAAACTTGGCTGGTAGAAATTTTGCGGCTTGTTACTGCAACTGGACACCGGAGGGGCACTTGATGCAGTCATAGTCGAATGGTTGCGGGGCCAAGTCTATATTTTGTGGCGCTCAGGTGTTTTCGAGATTTCTGCCAAGCATATCGAATTGTATTGCAGTGCCGGAGGTTTCACCCTTTTGGGGCGAGTAGGCGAGGTTGAGTACGCGCATTCTTGCGTCTAGGGCGTCTCGGATAAAATTTGTTAGCTGGGAATAGTGTTTGATGTGTGAGTACTCTTCATGCCAGGAATCCATTTTCTGTTTCCAGGTCCCGGTGCGTCCCGCAACGAAGGCAGTCAGGCGAAGGTGACTTATTGACAGGCCGCGGACACGTATCTTGCCATAGGTCTCGGGCAGTTCCAGCTCTTTGCGGGCGCTGACATAGGCATTGGCGACCTCTTGCGCTGTTGCTGCGGGGTGCACAACGAGCTTGATTCGCTGCCCCCAGGCGCGCCACTCGTTGTTGATTACTGGAGGTGATTGCTCTGTTACTCTGATCAGGCCAATAAGCGGTGACCACCCGGTCAAAACCCACGTGGCAGCCTGAGATTTCTCCCATCCATGTACTCTGGCAAGGCGCTCGGCTAGGCCATTGAGCTTGAATAACACGCCTCCCGGTGCAGCGACGGCCCGGTTTAGTTCCCAGGGGACAATTTCGTCGGCTATTCCTTGTCCACTTTCCTTGCCTTCTGATTCAGTGATATCATTGAATTTTTTAGGTGGAACCAGGAAATTAAACATTGTAACTCTTGTTGAGACGGCGATGTCATCTGAGATTGGCGGAATGGCGTGGCTTCGTTCCCAGTCTAGAGGCACTGGGACAACCGCGAGTTTGACGTTCTTGGACTGTTGGGCAGCTTGCTGTGTTACCCAATTTTGGATCTGCCCCGGCAGAAGAGGTAGGCCATCGGGTAGATGCTTTTGTCGGAACGCTGCAACGTCTGAGTCTGCCTCGGCATCGTCAGCCACCCAAGCTGTCAAGGCCATTTGAAAGGCCGCTGACCGAGCCTGAAGTGTAGCGATAAGCGTCCTCGGGCCAGTCGAAGGGTTCGGTCCGATCACACCTCGCCGTCGAGGCGAGGTCTCTTCCTCCGCCATGTCCCGTCGGATCTGCCTGACGTATTTGGCTGCGTCTCGCACCGCGACTTCGCCCATGACTTCGATGTCTCGTAGATAGCCCTCGCGTTGCAGTCGAGCGATCAGTCCTGCAGTGATCTCCTTGTCCGGCTTCAAGTGCTTGTTAAGGACGTCGACGCAAGCTGCGAGGTTCTCAGGTTCGCCTTGATCATCGAGACCACCGTCTTCGACTATCAGCATAGCCTATTGTAAACCGATGTCTCATCGTTGTGCTCATGCAGGAGCGCGACAACGCAGGTGTCGGAAGCAAGCAAGACAAGCTGCGTGAGAACAAGCACGGTCACGATGTCGAGAAGATCGACGACACGGCCGATCGCCCTCAAGTTGTTTGGGGTCAACGAATGGTGGTCCACCTGGAGGAGGCGCGGCAGGTCGTCGATGCGTTGCGGCGGCTGGTGGTCCGAGTAGCTTGGCTGGTCGCCGCAGTGGTCTTCTTGACCACTGTTGCAGCTCAGTTGTTCTGACGTGCGAGTTGCCGCATCGGCAAGGCGAGTGGCTTCGGGGAGCCACTCGCGGCTTGGGGTGTCAGTGTCGGGTGTGCTTGTGACCACGAGGGACCGCGTGGCAAAGGTCAAGTTGAGGACGATTGTGTACGAGTAGGGGCGGATCGGCTGTGTCGGGTTCGGTGGGCCTCCCGCGCACATCGCGTTGTTGCGGGATCTGTGCGTGCGGCAGCGGAAGTGGTTGGACGACAACGAATTCGAGCACGGCATCGCGGTGACGAACCTGCTTCCCGGTCCGGTCTCGACGCAGTTGGCGATCTTGTGCGCATGGTCGCTGCGCGGTGCATTGGGGGCGTTGGTTGGTGGAGTGTGCTTCATCGCGCCCGGCTCGGTGCTGATCCTCGCGTTGGCCGCGTTGTTCCTCGCGACGCACCCGCCGCTGTGGGTGGTCGGCGCCGCGGCGGGCGCCGGAGCGGTTGTTCCTGTTGTCGCTGCGCACGCGGCGGCGCAGTTGATTCCACGCAGCTGGCAGCGGCAGACGCGGGTATCGGCGCGCGGGTTCGGTGGGTGGGATATGTGCTGGTGAGTGCGGTCGCGGCTGCTGTGGCCGGCCCTTGGTTGGTAGTACTGCTGATCGTGGCCGGGCTGGTGGAGCGCGCGGTGCGGGTTTCACCAGGCCAGCGAGCAGTTTGCTTCCGGTACTCGCACTGCCGGCTGCGGTGAACGGGTTGCCCGCCGTGGGGTGGGTGGCGGCGAAGGTCGGGGCGCTGTCCTACGGTGGCGGGTTCGTGATCATCCCGTTGATGCGGCAGGACGCGGTCCGCACCTGCGACTGGATGACCGATGCGCAGTTCCTGAACGCGGTCGCGTTGGGCCAGGTGACGCCTGGTCCGGTGGTGTAGACCGTGGCGGTGGTCGGGTTTGCTGCCGCAGGGTTGTGGGGTGGTTGTTGGCCGCTGTGGTGGGGTTCGCGCCGTCGTTCGTGTTCGTCATCGTGGGCGGGCCACGGTTGGAGCAGTTGCGGGACAACCGGAAGGTCAATGCGTTCCTGATCGGAGCGGGAGCCGCGGCAATCGGCGCCATCGCCGGGTCGGCGTTGCCGCTCGCCCGGTCGCTGCATGAGCCATGGCAGTTCGTGCTGCTGGCGGTGGCGGTCCTGTGGTTGTTGGTCCTGCGGCGCGGTGTTGTCACCGCCCTGCTCGTGGCGGGTGTGGTCGGAGCGGTGATCGCCTCATTCGGCTGATCAGAGTTGCGGGTCGAGGAGTTCAGCGAGCAGGCTGCGCACGCGGCGGTCGATGTTGTCGCGGATGGGGCGGACGGCGTCGATGCCCTGGCCTGCGGGGTCGTCGAGGGGCCAGTCGAGGTAGCGCTTGCCGGGGAAGACGGGGCAGGTATCGCCGCAGCCCATGGTGATGACCACGTCGGAGGCTTCTACGTCGGCGTAGGAGAGCTTCGTGGGGACCTCGGTGGTGATGTCGAGGCCGAGTTCGGCTAGTGCTTCGGCTGCTGCCGGGTTGACCTGGTCCGCGGGTTCCGAGCCTGCCGAGCGGACCGCGACCCTGCCTAGCGCGTAGTGCTGGAGCAGCGCCGCGGCCATTTGGGACCTGCCCGCGTTGTGGACGCAGACGAACAGCACTTCCGGGGTCTTGCTCACCGTCGTTCTCCTCGTGGTGGCACTGCTGGTGAATCAGGGGTGTCCTTCTGGGATGAACGGACTTCGGCGTGTGGCTGTTCCTGGTGGTCAGTCGCCGACCAGTTCGGACACGAGGCCGCGGACCAGGCGGTCGATGTCGTCGCGGATTCGGCGCACGTCGGGCAGGGGCGACGCCGCGGGGTCGTCGACGTTCCAGTCGAGGTAGCGCTTGCCGGGGTACACGGGGCAGGTGTCGCCGCAGCCCATGGTGACCACTACGTCGGCCGCGCGGACGACCTCGTCGGTCAGGGGCTTGGGAAAGGCCTCGGTGAGGGGGATGCCGATCTCGGCGAGGGCTTCGGTGACCGCGGGAGGGATGTCGCCCTGCGGCTTGCTGCCCGCCGAGCGGACGGCGACCTTGCCGAAGGCGTGGTGTTCGAGCAGGGCGGCGGCCATCTGGGAGCGGGCGACGTTGTGCACGCAGATGAACAGGACCTGGGGCACGGTCACCGTGGTGAGGCCCTGGGCTCGGCCCTGGTCGGTGAGCCGTTGCTTCGCGAACCGGGCGGTCAGGGTCGTGAGGTAGGTGCGGACGGTCGCTGTGGTGTCGAGCAGGTCGTAGGTCTCGGCCACCACGGTGCTGACGGTCTCGCGGCTGAACACGCCCTGGAACTTCTCGGCCAGCTCGTCGACGATGCGGTGCAGCTGGTCGCCGATCTCGTGCTGGGGCGCTTCATGCTCGGCGCGGGTCATCGGAAGCTCCTGGCGTTCGTTGGATCGAAGTTCATCAATACAGAGCAGACCAGGTTGGATCGACGTATGTCAATCCAAGGGCGAGTCGTGTCCGCATGCTGGTTGCCTTGCCCGTCAGGTCTGACAAATCGACGAGTATCAATGTAGGCTCTGGATCGGTAACAGTCGATCCAGGCCTGGAGGCCCCCTTGAGCCAGGACACCCAGCCCGTCGCGGCGGAGTCCGATGTCCTGCGTCGGCTGTCATTCCTGGACAGGTTCCTGCCGGTGTGGATCGGCGTGGCCATGGTGGTCGGGCTGGCCTTCGGCCGGTTCGTGCCGGGGCTGCAAGGCGTGCTCGACGCGGTGAAGGTCGACGGGGTGTCGTTGCCGATCGCGCTGGGGCTGCTGTTGATGATGTACCCGGTGCTGGCGAAGGTCCGCTACGACAAGCTCGACACCGTCACGCGCGACAAGCGCGCGATGGTCCTGTCGCTGGTGCTGAACTGGGTCCTGGGGCCCGTGCTGATGTTCGCGCTGGCGTGGATCTTCCTCGCGGACCTGCCGGAGTACCGCACGGGGCTGATCATCGTCGGGCTGGCGCGGTGCATCGCGATGGTCATCATCTGGAACGACCTCGCCTGCGGTGACCGCGAGGCCGCCGCGGTGCTCGTGGCGCTGAACTCGGTGTTCCAGGTGGTGATGTTCGGGGTGCTCGGCTGGTTCTACCTCGACCTGCTGCCCGGATGGCTGGGACTGGGCACGACGTCGGTGGACTTCTCGCCGTGGGAGATCGCCAAGAGCGTGCTGGTCTTCCTCGGTATTCCGCTCGCTGCCGGCTATCTCAGTCGCAAGCTCGGCGAACGACGTCGCGGGCGGAGCTGGTACGAGTCGACGTTCCTGCCGAGGATCGGCCCCGTCGCGCTGTACGGCCTGCTGTTCACGATCGTCATCCTGTTCGCGCTACAGGGGGAGACGATCACCTCCCAGCCTTGGGACGTGGCGCGGATCGCGCTTCCGCTGCTCGTCTACTTCGCGATCATGTGGGCCGGGTCGTACGCGCTCGGGAAGGCGGCGGGGCTGTCGTACGAGCGCACGACCACGCTCGCCTTCACGGCGGCGGGCAACAACTTCGAGCTGGCCATCGCCGTGGCCATCGGGGTCTTCGGTGTGACGTCCGGCCAGGCACTGGCGGGGGTGGTGGGGCCGTTGATCGAGGTGCCGGTGCTCGTGGGGTTGGTCTACGTCAGCCTGTGGCTGCGCCGCCGGTGGATGGCGGGCTGACGGTCGCGGGGGCGGGTTGGGGGGGGGGCGGGGACACCCGAGAGCCCGGGCCGGCGGTGGTTGCCCGCCCGCCCCCCCCAGCGCCGGTGGAGGGGAGCGCGGCGCGGGG